>JBILVQ010000009.1:0-29725 GCA_044370375.1 Bacteroidia bacterium | reverse complement strand
AGCCCTTCCGGCTAAAATTGCCGCAATGCCCTGAAATAAAGAATTTTGTCGGATTATTGAGAGGATAGTAGTATTTTTTCAAGTAAGATTTTTACTTCCGGTATCATGAGGTGATGACCGGTTTCCAGGGCAAAATTATCTCCTTTCAATGATTTAGGACGCTGTCCTATGGCTGCTTCCATGTATCTGCTGTGAATTAAACTATCTCTTTTGCCATAAATTAAATAAAAGGATTGATTGTGTTGCAGCGCAGCTTGCATGGTTTTGCGTATGTTGGGCCGAAGATGGCGGTAAGTGTACCAAATCAGCATCACGAAATTTCTTGTTTCGGTAGAACCCGTTTGTTGCCTGAAATATTCATGCGCCTTGCGGTTGATAAATCCACTTTTGTGGACCAGGAGCAATGAGCGGTTAAGAACCCGGGGATGACGGCTGAACCACTGCAATAACCACCTTCCCGGCTGATTTCTCAACAACAAAATCTGAGCAAAGTCGGGTTTAACGCCATCGGGTGCCATGAGAATGGTTTTCTCAATGTTTTTCCCAAAAAATTCTGCCGTCAGTAATCCTAATTTAGCTCCTAAACTATAGGCAATCATACTAAAGATTTCAATCCTTTCCTGTTGCAAAAATTTAGCGAAAATGATTTGCCAATCCTTATGCCGTAGTCCCTTTTTTTCGGCCTCTTTTTCCACCAAGCTGCGCCCATGGCCGAATAGTTCGAAATAATAAATGGTATAGCTTGTTTCGAATGCTTTCAAATAATGATTCCAATCATCCGATTTTTGTCCATATCCATGAAAAACCAACAGCTTTTTCTCTCCGTTACCTGATGGATAATAGTGAAGGTGAAAACCGTTGTGGTCAATTTCCGATGAGTTCATTCTTGCAAAATTAGGGTTTGATTTGGTTTGCCCAGCTTTTAACCAATCAAATCTTGCCTTACCTTTGTTGCATGAAAGCATCTTATAAGGCTAGTTTGGAAATTCCCGGACAAACAAAGGAAACGGAATGTACTGTCACCATGAATGATAGCAGTATTTACTTGCATTCTGCTGAACCCGGCTTTCCAATGAGTATTCCCATCAATCAATTAACCCATGCTGATTATTTAAGCCAGGGTGTGCTGGTGTTGAATTATGGCAATTACCCTTACGCTATCCTTAGGATTTATTCAGCAGAAGCCATTCACGATTTTAAAAAGTCATACCCAAAACATCCTTTGACCCGAAAGTTAAGCGCCACAGGAAACAAAACCATTGGCGTTATTGCCCTTTCCGTCATTCTGAGTATTTTGGCTTTGATGGTGCTATTTTATTTTTGGATGCTTCCGCTTTTTGCAGGCTGGGCAGCCGATAAAGTTTCGCCTGAATACGAGCGCTCTTTGGGCCAACAGATGCAGGTTGCCTACCTTGCCAAAGAAAAAGAGGATACTTCTCTTAGCCGCATAGCAACCACCTTTTTTCATCAATTGAATTATGACAAATCTGATTCGGTGATCATTACTGTGATTGAATCTGAAGAAGTAAATGCTTTTGCCTTGCCCGGCGGATTTATTTTTTTACCAAAAGGAATGATTCATGCACTGCAAACCCCGGGACAATTGGCAGCATTGTTATCGCACGAATTTGTGCATGCCAGAAACCGTCATTCCCTACGTTCCATGATTGCAAATGCTTCTGGTCAAATTACCCTCATGATTTTGTTGGGTGGTTTTGATGATAACCTAATTCAAATGCTATTGAGTGGTAGCGAGGATTTAAGGGATTTAAGTTTTTCCAGAGATTTGGAAAGTGAATCAGACAGGGTAGGCATGGAGCTAATGGCTCAGCAAGGTGTTCAGCCCATGGAAATGGTTGGATTGTTGGAGATATTGTCGAAACAAAAAGGGGTTGAAGTACCTGCCTTTTTAAGTACGCATCCGGTTTTTGAGGAACGTATTCCCGAAGCCAAGGCCATAGCCGATCAGTTAAAAGTGAATGGAAAGGAACATCTCAATCCTTCGCTTTTTCAGCAATTGAAAATGAAATAAATCCTTTCTTTTTTATTTAAAATGGCCAGCAATGGTCCAATTTCCTAAGGTTTTACAATGGCTTCCTCGTAATCCCAAATCTTGATTTTTAAATCTTTATAGTTTAATTCATGCCGGTTGGGGTTATAGATATAGGCTTTGATACAATCCCCGGGCTGGATATTTTGCGATAAAAGAAACTCATGTTCCATGTGAATCCACTCTTCTTTTCTTTCAATAAAATCACGAATGGAGGAGGCCAAATAATCAATCATATTTCCTTTGTTTTCGTGGGTTATCACCAGGTAAGTATTGCATTGATAGGGATTTATAGCTGCAAAGTTACCACTGACAGAAATTTTTTTGAAGGCACTTTTGGGCATTGAATCTAAACCTATTTCAAAGTTTTCGCTGAATTCCCTTTCTTTATTGAGAAAGCCGGCGGGAAGATTACTAGCTGCATTGCTTGGCAGCATGCGGATACTGTCTTCATAAATCAATTTGGGTTCATGAAATTGAAGGGTGTTTTTCCATAACTCATATTCACCGTTCATATAGGTTTTGAGCAGTACTTTGCTTCCATCGGCCTTAAATCTTCCCTTTTCTCCGAAGTAATAATCATGCAACGGATGGTCTCCTTTTTTTTCATGAATGGTAAAAAGTGCATGAAGGTTTTCGTAATCACGATAAAAATTAAACAGGTAATTGAATCCCTCACCAATGCCAATGCTTACAGCCTCATTGCCGGTTTTCTTCCAATCATCTTTCAAATCCTTCATGGCCGCGCCAACAACATAATTGTTTTTCCATTCCAAAACGTATTCGGTGTTTGCTTTGCGAATCAAAAAAACAACAGAAATGAAGGCTACAAAAACCAGGATAAAACGAGCCGTTTTCCAATCGGCCGAAAGGGTCAACAGCAGGCTGGCCAGGGAAAGCACAATCAATACGTAGAGATACAAAGCTGTTCTGGAAACTGGTAGCAAATTGTTTAGTCCGATAAATTGAAGGTAAGCCGATAGGATGCAGAACAATACGGTTGCAGATATCAGCAGACAAATGCGGAAAATACTTTTCTTTTTTTGAAAGACTCCCCAAAGACCAATGATGAAAACCAGTACAGGCAGCAATAAAAGCAACACCCGGCCAATACCCGAATAGGCCATTAATTTCTGTCCTTCGTAAATCAGGAAATAAAAAATGGAAAAAAATGTACTTTCAAGCAATCCGTCATGACCACCAAAGTAAAGTGCACCAACATTTTTTAATTGAAAGGAATAGTAGATGATATAAGCGGTCAACAATGCAAACATCACGACCGAAGGAAGATAGTTTTTAAGCGTTTTAAAAGCTGTTTGAATATGGCTTTGCCCCTTATTTTTGTTTTGCCAAAATGAAAAAATTGGCATAACAGCCATTAAAAAGGCTATAACCGGTAACATGACAAAACTGGCCATTAATGCCATCAGACAAAAGAAAGTTGCAAGGGCAAAATTTTTCTTTGTGGAGTTTTCTAAAAATGACAAAACAAAATATATTGCAGCGGTCATACATCCTATCGAAAGTCCGTAGCCACGGGAAAGCGAAAAGAAATCTAATAGGAAGGGATGCGCATTCACGATGATAAAGGCGGCAATACCAAGGTAACCTTTGTTAATTTTTTGGAGAATTTTCCAACTATAAAAAAGTTGCAAACCACATCCGATAAGCGCTGGAATCCTTAGTACCCAAATTTTGAATCCGAAAATTCTTACGAATAAAATGCACAACCAGTTGTTGAGCCAATGATTATTGGCGCTCATGGATTCCACTTTTTCCTGTATGAATAATTCATGACGAATAAAATGAAAGTATGTGTATGCTTCGTCCCAGGTAATCTCTAATACAAGCGCTCTCCACAGGCAGTAAAAGAAGAGCATCAATGCCACGGGCAATACAGCAATGGGAATGGAAGGTTTCAGGTCCGGCATTTTCATGGCTTGAAGGCGCAGTGTTTCATGAGCGAAGTTAAATTATTTTTCATCAGTTGATGTAAAGGCAACAAACATCGTTCTTGTTAATGATTAGTTTTTGAGGCATCCATTCATTGGGATAAATGATGAGGAGTGTTTTAGTTTTCTCCTTCTTCCTGTTCTTCCTTTATTTCATCCAAAAACTTTTCCCTGTTCCGGGCATCTTTTTTGGTGGGTCTTCCTACTTTTGTATGTCTCTTGCCGGTAAAATAAACGAAAGCTGTTCTTAATTTTTCTTTTTCTTTTTCTTCTTCGGTGGTGAGATCTTCGCAATAAGAAATCACCAGGGCTGCTCCCACACGCTGTTCTAATAGCGCCTTTACTTTATATTGATAAGTGATTCCTTTATTTTTTACTTCAATCATTTCGCCACCCTTTAAAGTTTTTGATGCTTTTGCGCTTATGCCATCAATGGAAACTTTGCCTTCATCACAGGCGGCCGAGGCGAGACTTCTGGTTTTAAATAACCTCACTGCCCACAACCATTTATCAATTCTAACCTTTGCCGGCGGGGCTTTTAATAATTGGGTCATGCAGAAAATCAGGCTTGAAGGCAGCTTTGTAAATGACGATCAAAGGTTGCCGTGAATACTTCAAGATTATAATTTCTTCTTGATTGTTCAAAGGTTTCATGATGCAGTTGCAATAGTTCTTTATCGGGTTTTTCAGTCCATTCCAGCAATTTTTTCTCAATATGTTTGAGGTGAAAATCCTCGAAGTACTGCTCCTTATTGTTTAAATCAATACCAGATTCGTGACTCACCAAGGGTATCAGGCCGTGGACCATACAGGTTAATACACCTGACGACATGCCTTCGGAACAAGTTGACAATACCACAAAACTATGACTGTTCACCAAATCAATAAATTCTTCCGAGGAAGTATCCATAAATCCATATACTTTGATATTATTTTTCATTTCAGGCAATAAAGGAATTTCCTCTTTCCACAGCCCGCAAACGCTAAGTTGCCATTCAGGATGTTCGTTAAAAATATCAACCAAAATATCCAAACCCTTATGCACTGCTCCATAAGAACCGAACCAAACAAAATTCTTTTTCGTACTTTCAATGTTCCGCTCGGTTGCCTGATAGTTGTGGTTTACAAAAGGGGCAGGAGCAATGGGGAAAAAGGCTTTAATATGTTTTAAAGTGGCGAAGGTTTGTCCGGTAACATGGTTTCCCTTGTACAAAAGGTAATCCGCTTCCAGAAAATGTTCGGGCAGATAAAATTTTCCGTGGCGACTTACTTGTATTTCTTTTCCGTAACGCTGGTGATAGTAGGCCAAGCGTTCTTGTTCCTGCTTCTTTACGAAATCAGGATAAGCCTCGGTGCAATACATTATTTTTATGGCTTTTGGATTGGCCTTGCATGCCGCTGCGAAGGCTTTGCCAAAACCGAAAACAACATCATACTTTTTTTGAATAATTTCGGGAAGGGCAACTTCTTCTAGGCAATGGCAAATATCTACAGCGAAGTTGCGGGCAATGAAAACCTGCAGCAGCTGAACGGCCTCTTTCTGATTGGTATGAAAACTTTTTCCGTCAATGTTTTTTTCGAATGGTGCAGTGATATAAGAAATAAGGACGCGAGGCTGTGTATTTTTTCTTAAATCGCGGTTGACGTTTTGGATAAAAGGAAAAGGACTGCGTGCAGGGTTGTTATCCTGAATGCCCGACAACCTTCTTACAAGCGTAGCAATTTTACTTTTAATCCGTTGTTTTATCATTCATATACAATTGATGGGTTATCCCTGAACCACAACCCTAGCGTTAGAAACAACCACAACAAATCTGCATGGTTTCTTTTTCCCTCACTATGCTCCATCAACAAGGATTCTATTCTTCTAACCTGGAAAAAGTGATGCAATTGATTGCTCTTATCACCGGTTAAAGATAGTAGTAATTGATAGCCGCTTTGATTTTTGGCAAACCATTTATGTTTGGGGATAGAGAACCCTTGTTTTTTTCGATAAATAAAATCACGTCCGAAATCCTTGCCCAACAAGCGTTTTAGATTGTACTTTCCCGGACTGCTTTCTGATGAATTGAATTTTTCCTTCGTAGGAATACGTGCAGCCAAATCAAGCACTTCGCGGTCAAGGATGGGGGTTCTTACCTCCAAACCGTGATACATGCTTGCAATATCAACCTTGGTTAAAATATGGCCCGGTAAATTGGTGTTCATGTCCATGTACTGAGCATAATCCAAACGCTGCATATTTCTTGCTTCCGTATGAATTTTTTCGAAAAGAAAATTCTCCTTTTGCACCAGACCCTGAAAGGCTTCGTTCCAAAATGCCTTTCTGGTTGTTGCCGTGCTATAGCAAAACTTTGGATACCATTCTTCAAGCAGGTTTAAAGTTCCTTCTTTCAAGAAACGTTTGGTATAGCCTGCCAAACCGCGTGCTCCGGAAATAATCCGACTTTGTTTAAACTGACCTTTGATATAAGCACCCGGCGAGTTTTCGAGCCAGTTTTTATGCGATAAATAACCGGCAAACAACTCATCGCCTCCATCCCCGGAAAGAACCATGGGGACGTGGGCGCGGGCCAGCTTTGAAACATGCCAAGTAGGAATGGCAGAACTGTCGCCAAAAGGTTCTCCGTAATGCTTTAACAGGTCGGGAAAAATTTCAATTTCCTGATCGCTTACCAAATGCGTGGTTAAGTGAATGCCATAAAAATCTGCCGCTCTTTTGGCGTACTCTAGTTCATTATAATCCTTATCATCAAAACCGATGGCAAAAGCATTTACATTTTTACCCAACAATTTGCTCATCATTCCGGCCACCAGTGTAGAATCTATTCCACCGGAAAGAAAAACACCAAAAGGTACATCCGCTAAAAGATGTGATTTTACACTTTCTTTTAGGGTATTTTCGGTTTCATTCACCCAATCGAGGTCTTTGCTTCCTTTTTCTTTTCCGAACTTAGGCTGGTAAAATTTTTCGGGTTTGTTAACTTTCCCCTCAAAGTCAAGGGTAATGCAATGCCCCGGCAAAAGCTTGTTGATCCCTTTAAAAATGGTGGCAGGGGCAGGGATATAAGAAAAACGCAAAAAGTGTTCTATGCTTTCCACATTGCCTTTAGGGGCTTCATCATTGACCAGACGAAGGGCTGAGATCTCGGATGAAAAAGCAAAATAGTTTTTGGTGAAGCGATAAATAAGTGGTTTGATGCCAAATTGATCACGGGCAAGCAGTATTTTTCTTTTTCGAAAATCAACCAAGCAGAAGGCAAACATGCCCCTTAGCTTTTTTACAAAATCGTTTCCCCAAAAATTGTAGCCTGCTATCAGGATTTCTGTATCAGAATTTGTCCTGAACTGGAAACCCATGGTCTTTAATTCTTCCTTCAGGGAAGGATAATTGTAAATTTCACCATTAAAAGTAACAGCCAATTCACCATCACCGCTTAGCATGGGTTGCTTGCCGTTTTCGAGGTCGATGATAGACAATCTTCGATGGCCTAAGGCAATTCCCTTTCTGATATGAATTCCTTCACCATCAGGACCCCGATGCGCAATACTACGGGTCATTCGCTGAATCTCCTCTTCGGAAGATACTCCGTCAAACCTGATTATTCCGGCAATTCCACACATAATTTTACCTGCTTATAATTTTCCAAATTTATACAATAGGAAACGCAAAGCTTTAAAGAAAAAGCTTTTCTCGAGATTCTTCAACAAACGTTCATGATAAATTAATTTATCCTGAAGGTTTAGCACCTGCCTGTTTTTATAAATGATAACATCTCCAAGATGTTGCTGATATAACTTTTGGTGTTTATCAATGTAGAATTGTAGAATTTTATCGTAGTTTTTCATGCTTACATCCAGCATAGAACCTTCCTTTCTGCGGTACAGAAAAAGATTTTCAGGAATGCAATCAATGACCCAACCTTTGGCGGTCATCAGGATCCAGAAATCCCAGTCTTCGAAACCTGTTCTTTCGCTTTCATCATAACCACCTACTTCATCCCATATTTTTTTTCTGAACATTGAACCTGCGGCTGCTTGGTTGGCAGCAAGAAAACTAACGATGTTTCCTCCTTCCGGTTTCCAAACAAAATCACTGGCGCCAAAACATTGCAGGTGCGTTGTTACAGCTCCGGCTTTTGGATTGTTTTGAAGAACTGCCAGCGATTTTTCCAAATAGGTACTCACCAGCATATCATCAGAATCGAGTGCCACCACATATTCACCCTTACAACGGGCAATGCCGTAATTGCGGGCAGAAGCGAGGCCTCCATTGGGTTTCAAAAGATATTGAAATCGCTTATCTTTTTGTTCCCAACGTTGAGCAATTTCTTCTGTATTATCCGGAGAGCCATCATTCACCATCAAACACTCCCAATGCGGATAGGTTTGTTGTAGCAGCGATTCAAAGGCATCATCCATGTAGGCGGCCTGTTTATAACAGGGAACAACAATTGAGATGAGGGGATTATTATTCATGGATCAGGCAAACACAGGGTAGGGGTTTGTTTTTTGACGCATCAGCCAAAAATAATCTTTTACAGAAATATCAAATCCTAAAAAGCGATAATGGTCTTTGATGACCTGCCACGCTTTTTTATAATCTTTCATTCTGTAGTATTCCGAGAAAAGAGAATAGTTGTATTTTTTTATAAGATCGCTTACCGTTTTATTTCCTTTCAAACGATTCATGTATCTGTTAATAAAATATAGCGTATTACGATGGGTTCGACAGATGTTGATGTTGCCGATTCCGCTGAATGTGCCTACACCATTGGCTCTGTAATGAGCCATGATTTCTTTTGAGCGATAAGCTTTTTGGTGGTGTTCTGAAAGAAAAATCACAAATAAAAACCAATCTGCAAAGATTAATTCCAAAAATTCTGGAGGAAAATGAAGTTGGGTATTTCGGAACATGACCGTAGCCGTTAGCAAATGATTTTGTGTGCTAAAATCTTTTTCACTGAGATGTTTTTCGGCTGTTTCCGGTTCGTTAATTGGTTTTCCATGAATGCTTATATCATCTGAAACATATAAACCATTGGCAGCATAAATGGCATAATCAGGATGCGACTCCAAAAAATCTACCTGTTTTTGCAATTTGTTTTCATCCACCCAATAATCATCTCCATCCAACATTGCCATATATTTTCCACGGGCTTGCTGCAGGGTGTTCATGAAGTTATAACGTCCGGTGGGTTTCCCTTCTACAAAAATTTTCTTCGACTGGTCTTGAAAAATAACTTTTATTTTATCCGGGAACTGCTGTTGATATTTCCGCAAAATTGTGGCTGTCTGGTCTTTGGAACCATCTTCACCAATGATAATTTCATAAGGAAAGTTAACCTTTTGGGAGAGCACACTGTCAATAGATTGCGCAATATAAGCCTCGTGATTATAGGCCATCATAATCACGGATACCAGAGGTTTTTGATTTAAGGCTTCTGCAGTTTCCATAAAAGGTGTTTATGAAGCTCACCATGATCATGTAGATAATCAAATATCTTCCAAACCGATGATTCATTTGCTTCAATTTCTTTTTCTGAAATTATTCCTCTTAAATGCAGTACACGGAGTAAATTATGAAAAAGACTTATTCCTTTATGGTCTATTATTTCGAAGCCGGCCTGAGTAAATATTTTTTTCCATTCTTCTTTGTCGAAGACTCTGAAGCTAAAGCCGGTTTTATCTTTGGTTTCTTTAAATCTCCTGCGCTCAAAAACCTCAATGGCATCGGGCAGTGAATCAAACAACAAGGTACGAAGAAAGAAACCTTCCAATTCGGGGTCACTCGTAATAAAGAGCGCCTTTGGATGCATCAATTGATGAAAGGTTTTCACCACTTCTTCATAGCGTTCATTCAAATAATAAATTACGCCAATGGAAAGTACCAAATCAAATTGTTCGCCTTCAAAGGGAAGGTTATCGAAATCTGAATGTATAATGGTTACCTTGTCTTCAAGTCCTTTCTCTTTAACATACTCCGACAAGGAGTGCAATGTGGCATAATCAAAATCTACACAATAAAGACGATCAGCCCCTTTGTCGATAAGGAATTGTGTAAAACGTCCATCACCGCAACCAAAGTCAAGAATGGTTTTTCCTTTTAAATCCATTCCTTCCAAAAAACTCTCCAGTACCTTATTGTAATAGGGCGTTTCCCATTGAATTTGGTGAAACTTTACATTGGTAAGTTTTCGCAGGTGAGCGCCTTTGGTGTGCTTTTGGTGAAACAAAAACGACTCCGTATTATCAATTTTACAAAGAACAATGCCGTGATCATCTTTTTTCTGCGTAAGAAAATCTGCAGGCAAATGAGCTTTTAGTCGAATATTGGAAGAAACAGGATTCGACATCAGATAAGGAGTTTAAGCGTATTGGTAACGAAAACGGGCAAATTGTATCTTGACTGAATTTGTTCAGCCAGTGCATTGATTTCCTTTAGTGTTTTTGTTTTCGGATATAAAAAACCAAGGCAGGTTCCACTATGGGTGTTTACAACGCCCAATGGTGCAAAATCATTTCTTTCATTAAACACCTGTAATTTTTTCGGATGTTGATGAAAATTCAGATGAAGCGCTGTAGAGCCTGTTGCACATGTTGCAATTTTAGCATCATTTTGTTCGGCAAAAGCCGACTCCAAATCCTTCAGCAGTTGATCGTATTGTGCTATAATTTCTGGTGTAAAATTCAATTTTGCATTGTATTCAATGGTATTAATTTCACCCCCAAAGTCAATGGCAATAAGCCAATAATCGGGAATATACACCAATTCTTCAATCAGTTCGCCTTTGCGGTGATTATAAACAACACAGGATTTATACATCAAACCATCGTGTGGTTCAATAGAGGTAAAAATTTCTGAAATGGTTTTTTCACGCAACAGGAAACCGAATACTTCTTGCAAGGCCCTGATGGTAGAAAGCATATCGGCCGTGCTGGAGCTAAGGCCCTTTCCAACAGGGATGTTTCTTGAAAAGGAAATGGTTAATTCATAACCATCTTTGATTCCCAATTTATCGAGCAACATTTCTGCTACTCTTGCCGATTTAAAATATTCGCAGTTAATCACCAATGGACCATTTCTGCGAATGGAGGTCAGATTACAAATCGACCACATATCGATGGGTAAGGTAACCAGGAAATCAACATCTCCTTTCAATCTTCCCTGCAACAACTCACCGAAACTTGAATGGGCCTTTCCGTAGCCAACCGAAATATTTGAATGAAAATTCATCATGCTAAATAAGCGCTTTTAATTTGTCCATGTTTTTCCAACCCGAGTCACCAATGACCATTACCACATCACCTTTGATATGATTCCTGTTAATGGCATCAATGGCTGCATGTAAAACTCCACCTCCTTGGATGCCGACAAAAATTCCCTGCGCGGCTAGTTCCTTGGTTCTTTTTTCAGCCTCGGCTAAATGAATAGAAATGGTTTCATCATACAAGGGCGTTTCGCGCAATTCAATGATGAAGGGCGTAATATAGTCACCATCTACAAAGGCTCCTGTTCCGGGGATTTTCGTCCCATGGGCAGCCTGAGAGGTAACAATGTAAGTGTCTTTCTTCTTTTCCTTGATATAGCGGGAAGTTCCGCACATACTTCCTCCCGATCCCATGGAACCTACAACTGCAGCAACCTGTGGAAAATCGCGCAATATTTCAGGGCCAAGGGTTTCATAGGCAGCACGAGGGTTGGCCATGTTATGCAATTGATCCAAAAAGCAATATTCATCTTTTCCCTCAGGGCTTTCTGCCCATTCTCTACACAACCGGTTACCCTCAATGGTTAGGTCGCCATGTACACTCAAGGATGCACCAAAGTATTCAATGAATTGCTTTTTATCCTGGGTTAATTTGCTGTTGCAAACTACTTTTACCCTATAGCCCAGCAGCTTTCCAAAGTAGGCAAGGGCACAAGCCATGTTGCCGCTACTAGCATCTAAAATGGTTTTACCGGGAGTTAATTTCCCCGATTGAATAGCGTCTTTGATGTTGTAAATGGCTGCCCTGTCTTTAATACTGCCGGTTGGGTTCCAGCTTTCCAGTTTTACAAAAATTCGGGCATCCTTAATTTCATTGGTTTTATACTGCACATAAGGCGTATTACCAATCATATCAATCATGGAAGAATAAATCATCAATGGTTCTTGCTGATAGTGTTGAAACCACAAACATGCAAATTTTTTTTGAAAAGGTCAACCTTTCATCACCATCATTTTCATGAAATGCCCATAGAATAAGGCTTTCAGCAATGGTTAGGAAATTGTTGTCTTTGTTTCAACACAAGATCAAAGCCTTTACAGTCCTCGACCGCTTCCGATGCAAAATACAGGGAAGGCACGGCTATCAGCCGATTCCAGGATATTTTGAGTTGTCCGGAAGCATTCAAGGCTAAGGTACCGAAGCCGCGGAAAGGTAGAGCGGTCAGGGTGCCACTTTTACCAGCATGTGCTCATAAATATTTCCGAGAATTTCATGCATTTGTTCGAAGGATTTAAAGTGCAATAAAATCAAGCCAATCCGGAAGGATGAATTATCAAAACGGTGTACCTGGTCTCCACTTTTTTTGTTGAAAGACCGATAAATAATCAAGGGCTCAATGGTTTCGGAAAATTCAATGGATTGGAGGGTTCCCGTTTGCAAAGAATGAATCACATTGTGCGCAAAGTATCCCTTAATTTCGCCATTATATTGCACGCTAACCGATTCTCCAACGCATTGTCGCATAGAAAGTTCAATAAGATTTACGCCTGAATGGTAAAAGATGATGTCGTTGAACATATTTCCTCCATTTCTGGCCCCTATATCAATGACAACTGGGTTTCCCAAATCATCCTCAATCACATCAGCATTGAATACCCCTGTTTTGATTTCAAGATGACTGATTAATTGTTGCAATTGATTTTTTACCTTTTCTAAAAAATCGGCCGGTTTGGATGCCGGCAATGAAATCGCCCGCGGGGTAAGGCCGCTCAGTGCGGTATTGAAATGGACATCTCCGAAGCAATGAAAAAGAATTTTTCCGTTTTCAATTAGAAAATCGCCCGACATTAAATTTCCCTTGCGTGGAATATATTCTTCCAGAATAAGGCGTTTCATCCTTGAATATTGCAAGCCTTCTTCAATGATAGCCGCCAAAAATTTTCGGTCAAGCGTTTCTTTTCTATCGCGATGAATGGTGTAAATCCCTTTGCTGCCAGAGGTGTCAACAGGTTTGATGATGCCACCATGTGGAAGTTCTGCGATGATTTTTAGGACATCGTCCGGTGAAGTAACCGTTGCAAATCTTGGATGCGGGATATTGATTTCTTTTTGAACCGACCTGAATTCAAACTTATCTGAAAGTCTTAAAACATTGTTGAAAGGATTTCCCGGAATACCCATTTTCTCTGAAACAAAGGCAGCGGTTAGCGCAGCAGGGTCTGAGGCATAGGCTGAAATACCGTCAATTTTTAACTGCATGGCCAATTCCAGCACTGCTTCGCGGTTGGTGGTGCTTACATTATGGTATTCATGCGATATTTTATGCCCCGGATTATCGGGTAAATAATCACACGTAATCACATAATAGCCTAATTCTTTAGCGGTTTTAATGGCCGTTAATTGAATATCGGCACCGCCCAGCATCAATAGTCGTTTCATCAATTGGGGTAATTCGCGGTTAAAATTGTATCGCTTGGGACACCTGCATCACTTCCTCTTCGGTGATGGTGTGAAAAAGCGGAAGGCATATTACCCTTTTGCTCACCGCATCAGCGATGGGTGTTTTGTAAGGGTTAGTTACATAATGGAGCGATGATAGGGTAGGGTAGAAGTATCTGCGCGGGAAAATATTCTGCTGCTGCATCTTATCAATAACTTGTAGCAGAATTTCTTCCGACGGAAAAACAAGCGGGTAGTAAGAATAATTAAAGGTGGATTGTGCTGTAACAGCAGGTTTTCTTACATCTTTACCTTGTAACAATCTGTCGTACCATTGGTGCACCAATTGGCGTTTTTCAAGAATTTCAGCGATGTAATTCAAATTAACAAGGCCCATGGCTGCATGGAACTCGCTATTTTTTCCGTTAATTCCCAAACCGGCAAAGGTTACAGGTCCGTTATGACCGAAATTACGCATGTAAGACATTCGGGCATGCACTGCTTCATCGGTGCTAAAAACCGCACCACCTTCTATGGTGTGAAATAGTTTGGTTGCATGAAAACTGGTGGTACTTACATCACCAAAACCAAATACAGAGCGGCCTTTGTACAATGTTCCAAAGCAATGGGCCGCATCATAAATAACTTTGAGACCGTGTTTTTTTGCCAAAGCATCAATGGCATCAATATCGCAGGGATTGCCATAAACATGGGTGGCAAGAATGGCGGTCGTTTTTTCAGTGATACAAGCCTCGATAGAAGCCGGAGAAATATTCAACGTTTCTTCATCAATATCCGCAAAAACCGGAACACAATTTTCCCAAACAATGCTGCTGGTTGTGGCAACATAAGAAAAAGGAGTTGTGATTATTTCACCTTTAAGTTCAAGGGCTTTGATGGCAATTTGTATGGCAATGGTTCCGTTGCCAAGAAACAACAGTTGTTGTAAATCTAAATGCTGCCGAAGTTTTTTTTCCAATTCCAAAACCAAGGGACCATTGTTGGTAAACCAATTTCGCTCCCAAATGCCATCAATGTGGCGTTTGTATTCCTCAATGGGTGGACTAAAAGGTTTGGTTACAGGAATCATTTTTCAACAATGTATAAGATGGATCTAGGATGAATACCATGGATGGTAAAGGCTTCCTTACCGAATTGCTCTATCCCCAATTGGTTAACTTTAAAGCCTGCGCCCTTCAGCCGATTCAGCCAACCACTTTTCGAGTAAAGTCTCACATGGTCGTTTTGTCCGTAGTATTTCCAGCGATCAGCTTCCGACTGAATTTCAGGCTTTTCAAGGGTTTGTTCTAGCTCCAATTTAATGGGCACCATCAAAATTCCCCAGCCACCGGGTTTTAAAATTCGGTATAATTCTGCAACTGCTTTTTGGTCCTCCTTTACATGTTCCAAAACATGGGAACAAACAATACAATCAAAAGAGTTTTCGGGGAATTGATGAATATTGGTAATGTCTATTTTGTAATCTACATCCTCACGCATCAAATCACCACATGTGTATTGCACACCGGGCCATTGAGAAAGCATATTTCTGAAATGCACACCGGGAGCTATTTCCAGCATTTTTTGCCCCTTTACCAATTCGTTTTTTCTGCTTTTGGCATATATTGCATACAACCGTTCACGGTCAGATGCATTGCAATGGGGGCAAGAATACTCAAATAAATTAAGGGTCTCTGTTAAAAACAAACTGTGCACATAACCGTGTTTATCAAGGTTTCGCAGGATGTGTTCATCAATGGGCTTAAATCTTATGACCGGCTTATCGCAAACAGGACAATAGTAGTTGGCTCTTTCGGGCATTCCCGGTATGCTCTTGCGAAGCATAGTTTTCAAATTGTCGGGAACAATTTTTTTCAGAAGATTAATCATCTGATTTCAATTTAAAATTAAAGAGGGTGGGTCTTACTGTGCCAATCCATTTTCCGTAATAGTTTCCTGTGCGCGGAGTATCCAGCACTTCGAATGAAAAAATTTCATCAATGCGAAGATCTACCGCAGAGGTGTCACGGACAAAATAAAGCGACAATAGATACACCTCAGAATTCATATAATTGGCAGGCATTTCAAGCGTTGCCACAAATTTTCCTTTACTAATAGGACAAGGTTTAGTTGAAAGATTAAATACCGGTGTTCCATCCATGGTCAACACAACAATGCTTAAATTAAAACCAATGTCGGGTCCATGATAGGCAAAAGCCATTTCAAGATGAATGGGTTCGGTAACCATTAATTTTTTGCTGTCTTCAGCAACCGGATTAATGGCAGAGATTCTGAGAACCCTGAACAAATCATTTCCCGGAGCGTCCTGCTCATTCCATTCCAACTCCTGCGCTTGTGGCCTGTATCGGGCATGGTAATGATCAATGACCTCTTTCGAGGGACCATCCTTTACTACCGTACCGTGTTCCAATAAAATGGATCTGGTACAAAGTTTTTCAACGGCAGACATGTTGTGACTCACGAAAAGGATGGTTCGTCCATCGTGTTCACTTACATCCTTCATTTTTCCAAGACACTTCTTTTGAAATTCCGCATCACCAACGGCCAATACTTCGTCAACCACCAGAATTTCAGGATCTAAATGCGCGGCTACGGCAAAGGCCAACCGAACGTACATGCCGGAAGAATACCTTTTTACCGGGGTGTCAATGTATCTTGCAACACCTGCAAAATCAATGATTTCGTCAAGTTTAGATTTAATTTCCGCTTTCCGCATCCCCAGGATGGCACCGTTTAAAAAGATATTTTCTTTGCCGGTCAATTCCGGATGAAAGCCTGTTCCAACTTCTAGCAGACTGGCCAGGCGCCCATTGATTTTGATGGAACCTGTGCTAGGACCGGTTACTCTTGAAAGAATTTTCAGCAATGTACTTTTGCCTGCACCATTTCTTCCAATCACACCAAGGGTTTCGCCCTTATTGACCGAAAAGTTGATATTGCGCAAACTCCAAACAAAATCAGAATCAGCCTGTTTGGTTCGGTCATTGCTTTGTCCTACAATGGCAAAGGGGTCTTCTTTTCCGCGCATTTTGGCCCAAACACGGGTTAAATCCTGCCCCAGTGAACCTGTACCAATGCTACCCAAACGGTACAATTTGCTTACTCCGTCAATCTTGATTATTGGCTGCATTCCCCCATTTTTCTCATTAATCGCGGCCAAGATAAGGAAAATAAGTAAAATACCTCAACAAAATGGGGCAAAGTGCTTAATCCATAAACTTTCGTTAATTATGCCTTCATTTTATAATTTTGTCGGCCAAGATTACCTTATGAATCAATTTAAAGCAGCCGATTTTTGGGAAAGCAGGTTGGATAAAAAGCGTGGATTAACCGGAGTGGGTTACGCAAAATTAGGTCCATCGTTTAACTATTGGGCCTATCGTGTGAGAGGCAAAGTTTTTAAGCGCATGGTTTCAAAACATGTTCAGCCAAAACCAGAGGCTAAAGTTTTGGATATAGGCTCAGGAACCGGATTTTACATTGATCAGTGGCAACAATTTGGTTTGCGGCATATTTCAGGGGCAGATATCACCCGTGTTTCTGTTGAGCAGTTAAAATTGCGTTTCCCTCAACATCATTTTTTTCAACTCGATATTGGTGGCGATATCAAGCCTTTTTTGCAGGAAAATGGACAATACCAATTGGTTAGTTGTTTGGATGTATTGTTTCATATCGTGGATGATTCCCGCTTTCAACAAGCCATACACAATATTTCTGCCTGCCTGGTAAAAGGAGGCTATTTTGTTTACTCCGATAATTTTGTTGAGCGCGGAACCCAAAGAACCACCCATCAGGTATCGCATAGTAAAAAGGATTTGTTACAATGGATTGATGATGCAGGCTTTGAAGTGGTTGAACAATGTCCCTTCATGGTGGCCGTTAATTACCCTATTGATAGTACCAATCCGCTTTTACATGCCTATTGGTTTGTGGTAGAAAATACGCTGGCCCTGATCAAACCTTTGGGGCATGTTTTAGGGCCCGTTTTATATGGGGTTGATTTGTTCCTCACCAAGGTTTTGAAAAAAGGACCAAGCAGCAAGTTGATAATTTTGCGGAAGAAGTAACTGCTTACTGCGGGTTTTCCGAATCAAGCGTGTTTAAAAATTCTGTGGCTTTTTGTTGCAGTTTATTCCTTTTTTCTTGGTCCCAACCATCATAGCTTTTTAATAACATCCCCATTCTTGGATTGGCGGAAAAGAAGGCTCGCTGCTTATCTAAGAAGCGCCAAAATAAGGCATCCCATACTTCCTGCCATGGGCCCTTCGGGTAGTCACTCATTTTCATCAGGTAGTTGCTTCCGCTGATGTAAGGCTTGGTAGCCATAAGCCCTCCATCTGCAAACTGACTCATTCCATATATATTCGGAACCATGACCCAATCATAAGCATCAATAAATAATTCCATAAACCAACGGTAAACTTCGTCAGGATCAAATTCACACAGCAACATAAAATTACCCAAAATCATCAGCCGCTCAATATGATGACAATAACCGGTCTTTAAAACCTTCTTAATGGTTTCATCTACCGGCAAAATTCCTGTACTGCCATCGTAAAAACCGGCCGGTATTTTTCTTTTGAAACCCCAGTAATTACGCGTCCGTTGCGCCACGCCCTTATCACGATATATCCCCCTGATAAATTCCCGCCAGCCCATCAATTGCCTAATAAATCCTTCACTTGAATTCAATGGTATCTCATGTTCATCGCAATGTTGTATCGTTTTTTCAATGATGGCTGCAGGACTGATCATTCCTATGTTCATTACAGGACTTAGCAAACTATGATTCAACAGGATTTCTTTTTGAACGATGGCATCTTCATATTCACCAAATTCACACAAACGATTGGCAAGAAACTGTTGGAGCCATTGTTCGCTTTCTTCAAATCCAACAGGATAACGGAAGTCTGCCGTTAAGGCTCCCGGATGATGGGCGTAGTTTTTTAAGGTGTATTGTCTGGCCTCTTCGCTGTAGTTATTCGACGGAGGATAGTTTACCTTTACGGCCGTTTTTCCGCGCGGAAATTTCTTTCGATTTTCTACATCATAGGTCCATTGTCCGCCCAAAGGTCCGCCATTGTCTGTCATCAAAATTTTTCTTTTGATTCTTTCCTGTTTGTAAAACTCCGTTTGTAAATATTTTTTCTTACCGGGTTGAAAAAAGCCTTGCAAGCTTTCATTTGTATTGAGGAATAGGGGAGATTCATAGCATTTGATGGCCCAGCCCCTTTGTTGACAAACCTTTTGAATTCTTTGCATCAGCCAGTCATCGGTTGGATCAATCAATGAAATTTGCAATGTTGCAGGAAAGGAGCTTGAGGACAATAGTTTCCGTATATCTGCCAGGTCCGAGGTGGAATCAATATAGGTCACCTTCAAACCCTTCTTCAGCAAATAGTTTTCATAATATTTCATGTTGGCCCGGTGGAAGGCAATCTTTTGTTGGTGAAAACGATATTGCCTGAAGAAAAGGTATTCTTCTATCAGGTAATATTCTCCATCTGCTTCAAACAATGGATTGTTTTTGAATAACTGATGCGGAAAGATTAAATGAATGTTTTTCATGCTTTGTTTTTTCTGCATCGCTCGCTGCAGTATTTTACTTCATCCCAGTTTTTGGCCCATTTTTTTCGCCAGGTGAAGGGCAGTTTGCACACTGTACAAATTTTTACCGGAAGTTCACTTTTTTTCATCGCTTAAAACAAATTTCTCAATAAGGTGGATGAACAATTTTTTAAAACAATTCTTTTTTTACTTTTTTCCAAAAGGCAAAGAAGGAGGGAAAATCTCCTGTTACTGAACTAAGCCAGTCTCTTGATGCTGCCTGACCTTCATAGGCATAAAGCGGATGTTCTTTGAAATGAATTTTTCCTTTTACCAGCGACTTTAATTCTTTAAATTCTGCTACCCATATTTGAATGCCCGGGATATTTTCCTTGGCCAGTTGTAAACAAAAATCGAGGCTGTTTTTTGAAATAGGATTTTTTTCAAATACAGATGGTTCTAACAACAAGATACGGTTGACACTATTTTCTTTTTGCCAAAGTGGATCTAATTGGTAGTAATTGTAAATCAAGGTTTCTTTTTCAGGATCAAGAACAGGGACTGGGGTTGTTGGTAATGGTGTGCTTAATGAAAAGGGTTCAATTGCCTGCAAGATTCCGGGGATTGGAAGGTGTGCAAATGCCTCATAGTCAACATCCAAAAAGGTTTCCTTTTGGTGGGTGTAACAGAATTGGTTGATGTTATTTTGGTTGGCAAAATATTTTTTTTTGCTGTTAACCCCTGCCACCCATTGCCAGCTAAGGGAATTGCTTGCATGGTCGGCATCCAATAAATAATAATACATCCATTGCGCTGGATTTTGCCAATGGCATTGTGCCACATTACAAGCCATAGAAGCCACATACATTCTTACATGATTATGCATGTGGCCGTTAGCGTATAATTGCCTAATTCCTTCGTCAATCGCCTCAATGCCGGTTTGATGTTGGAGGATGGCCAAGGGGATTCCGTTTTTTCCTTCCCAATGATTTTGGTCTGTTGGCGGCTCCTTTTCATTTGATTTCCATTTGATTTGCCAATAATCTCGCCAGGTCAGTTCCTGAACGAACTTTTCTATTTCGTTGGGTTGAAATCCTCTGTTCAGGAGTGATTCAAAAACCAATCGGGTGCTGATTACTCCACGTGAAATGTAGGGTGATAAACCTGTAACGGCCCCATCAAGATAATTTCTGGTATGCGCATAGCTGATGGGGTCAATGGCCTGAACTTTTTCAATGATTTTGGAATACTTTGTTTCGAAAATCATCTTTTTGAAATTCTGTTCAAACTAATATTTTTTTGACGGCTGCATTTAAACCTAAGCATGTCTGGCTGGGCTTTTGCAAGATGTTTTACGCCCGTTCCTGATGATACTCTTTTGCGCCATCTCCTGAAACCAGATGGCTTGAGGGTTCTTCTCATTAGTTTTTCTACCTCACCTTGATTAAGGCCGAATTGAAATTTAATGGCTTCAAAGGGTGTACGGTCTTCCCAGGCCATTTCTATAATCCGGTCGGTTTCTTGTGCTGAAAAATGCATGGCTTTTTCTTTTCTGCCTTCTTGGCGCTACGATGTTTTTGCTTGAATTCCTTTCTTAAACAAGAGGAAGGACCGAATGTTCATGACTTTTTATCCATGCGCTTCGACCGGGATAAAAATTTATCCTTTTGGCAACATTTCCATAAGCTTGGAAAGTACTTCACCAAAAACGGGAATGATTGAAGCAAGGCAGGTAGGTGCTTTACGCTGTGGTATTTATACTAAATGATGTACGCTGGAATGGCTGATGAATAAATTCCGGTCAAAGGAAAAAGTGTATCTTTTTTATCAAATTTGGGTAGCAACAACTATAAACAAGGTATATGGCTTAATTTTCTATTTGTTTGCTTTGGATGGAAACTTGTTTTACAAACATGAGGTTATTGGGAATGGTAATGATTTCTCCGTTTTTGGTTTTAAGGTGAACAAAGAAATAACTCAATTCAGTAATTTCTCCCTCTAGTGGATAATCTTTATCTAGAATTTTGATTTCATCACCTAATTTTAGCGGATGATTGAAGAAAAGTAGAATGCTTGAGGTGATATTGGATAAAAGCGACCATTGGGCAAAGAAAGCGATACCAAGAGCCGTTAAAATGGTTCCGGCAAAAACGGCTATTTCGTTTTGCTTTAATCCCCAAATGCCACCAATCAAAATTAAAACGCCAATCAGAATGAATAAATTCACCGCTTTGATGATGATTTTTCTTCTGGCCCGCTGAAGTTGCGTATTCTTCAGCGCTTTGTTAATGATGGTTTTGGTAATAAAAAACGAAATGATGTAAAGCAATACCAGGATGCTTGTTTCCAGAATTTTTAGTTGTGTGCTTTCCATGCTGCAAAGGTAGGAATAAAGAAAAATATCAAAGCATTTTTATCAATGCTGCGATTAGAAAATGACTATTGGGGGAATGGATTTTCTAAAGTTTGCTTTCAACTATTTTGGACGAGCAAAAAATACAAGGGCATGCCAATGGTAATGTTTACCGGAAAGGTAACTGCCAGGGCCATGGGTAGAAATAGTCCGGGATTGGCCTTAGGCACCGATATCTTCATGGCTGCGGGAACAGCAATATAAGAGGCACTTGCCGCTAATACGGAAAAAATAAAACGGTTTGAATGATCGTGGGTAACATACTGACTGAAATAAGCAACCAAACATCCGTTGATCAATGGAACGAGCAAAGCAAAAACAATAGGATACCAACCAAAAGAGAAAAATGCTTTTAGTTTTTTTCCACTTGTAATCCCCATGTCCAATAAAAAAATGGAGAGAAAACCTTTGAACAGGTCATTGGTAAACGGCTTGATACCTTCAGCTTGTTTCGCATTGGCCAAATAACCAATCACCAGACTGCCTAGAATTAACAATACACTTCCGTTGGTAAAGGAGTGTGTGATGGCTTTGCTTTTTTCAATCCTTTCGTTTTCATCCGTATTGAAAATGGATATCAACAGCAAACCCATGATGATGGCCGGAGATTCCATCAACGCCATGATAGCCACCATGTGACCGTTTAGCGACAACTGATGTGCCTCGAGATAAGAAACGGCCGTCACAAAGGTTACGGCACTTACCGAGCCATAGGCAGATGCAATGGCACCTGCATCAAATACGCCTAATCTTTTGCGAAGGATAAAAAATGTGTAGAGGGGAATTAATAAAGAAATCATGATTCCAAACAACATGGAAAGTCCTATTTCCATGTTGAAAGTTTCATGCGATAATTCTTGTCCGCCCTTGAACCCAATGGCAAACAACAAATAAAGCGAAATGAATTTAGAAGAGTTAGATGGAATTTGCAGGTCGCTTCTGAGGTAGGTGGCCACAATACCCAAAACAAAAAACAAGAGAGCGGGGTTCGTTAAATTTTCTAAGAGTAAATCAAGATTCATTTTTTGTTGGTTCATTATGGATTGCACAAATCGCAATACATTGGATCTTCAAATTCTTTTCCGTGAGGAAATTTTTTTTCTGTTTTGGTGTGACAATGGCTACATTCATAAATATGACTGAGCGTTGTGCGGGTAGGGAAGTGGCATAATTCGCAGGGAAGTCCTGCAAGCGCAGCAGTTACCCAGAAGCCGGGTTTTTGGCATTGCGGGCAAAAGGACTTAATTCTTTCTGCTAATTGCAGGCAAGCTTTTTCAATTACTTTCATGCGCGAAGGATTATACATGGCGCGCATATCTGTTTCAGCATAAACCTTTCCGAAGTTTGATTGTATTTTTCGGTAGGCAAAAATTAGTTCATCGCGGGTGTTAATACCTTTGTAAACGGCATTAAAATTAATGGCATCATTTTTCAAAATCAGCGCATGGGAGGGGAACAAAGCTTTTTCCGCAAAGGCCATCAAATCTCTTTCTCCGTGAATTTCCCGTCCCGAGAAATTGGTTTCAACACTAAGTTCGCGGGCAATGATTTCTAGTTGGTTTTTTCGGTCAATCAATAGCAGTAACTCATCATCTGCTGCAATGCCGAAGCCGGAAGGGTGGGGGCCAAAAGAGCCTTCGCTGGCCACAACTAAATCTGCCGAAGCATGCTCTGCGGCTAAGCGACATTTTTCATGCAAGGTGCTCAGCGCATCTCCTTTGCGCTCAATTTCACCGCTGAAAGTACCAAGGCTGTCTGTATCAAAATCATTGTTTAGCAAACAACTTACCCCTAATTGCTCCTCAAGAATGGGAGCAATTACCTTTTCTTTTTGATGTTTGGTAACAATCAGCAGTTTCCTTCCAGCAAACATGAATTATTTTTTATCCACCAAAGAAATGCTGATATCTGAATGGATGACAACATTTTGGTTTTTAGCTTGAGCATCGGCCAATATATCCTTTAATTTCTTCAATTCACCATTGAGCATCGGGATTCTTTTTTGTGCCTGCGAATCATCCTTTTCAAATTGCACTTGTGAACTATAATTTTTTAGTTTATAGTACTGAATTTTGGATTGATAGATATTGATAAGAATTTCCCTGGCTTCATGACTCATGAACTGATCTTCGAAAAGGTTTAATTTTTCGGTTTTCTTGATTCCGGTGGATGATTTTGATGTTTTCATGGTGTTGGATTGATCGGTGAATGGAATAGGAGGATGGCTGGAAAGTTCATTGTGCGAAAGCTAATCTTTTGCTGACTCACTCAATGCGGATGATGGCATCCAACTTGAGGGGCCCGGTTTTTTTATCAAGCGTTTTTTTTAGCAGAAATAATTCTTTTTGTAATTGTTTTATTTTTTGTTCTGTTTCGCGAAGTTTTGCCCCGGAAGGCTGCGCATTCATTTTGTCCTGATAGTAATTGATCTTCAGGTGAATCAGGCGTGTTACCAATTCCAGCGCCTCCAGGGGCTTTACTTCTTCGTCTATGAGTTGAATATTCATGGTATCAGGACTTATATCGGCATGGTGTTATTTCTCAGTAATTGATCAAAAGTGTCATTGGAGGAAATGATAGGGCAGGAGATAATAGGCGTTTCTTCTTCTGTTTTAAGCCTTACTGCCTTCACGATGTTCTGAAACAATAAGGATTTAGATTGGGCGGTGATAACGTTGTTCACTTCTTCCTGTAAGGTTCCATTGACCAATTTGTATTGAATGTTGTTTTCATCAATGGAAGCTGATGCAATTAATCTTTCACGCAGCAGATGTTCTACCAGGGCTTTGGCCTGATGATGCTTTTTGAGGTAAATGATAACGTTAACCATTGAGAAAGCCTGATTTATTTATTGACCCTGACCCAGTGAATAAACATCTATGCCGTCTAAAGCATAAAGGTTTTCGGTTTTGATGGCATCAACATTCTCGCGCATTGAGCTTTGCAACAATTCGATGATATCATTTTTCTGGATAACCTTTCCATCTTTGGGTTTGAAACGGCAACGCCAGTGGTCAGTACAAAAAGTTTCCGGAAATCCGTCGGGCCAAACTTTAATACCACGGTTGGTAATCATGGATAGTTTTACCTTTTCGTTTTCCAACATTTTAATTTTTCCGGCCAGTTCATCGGCACTGTATCCAGCCCAGTGAACAAACAAATCAACACCTACCAATTCTTTTTTAGCGGCCGGCTTTCGTTGGTATTTTGGCAGGTTGAGCGCTGTATTTACTTTGTAATGAACCGCAGGAAGGATAGAAGGTTTTTGTCCAAGGTTAGCAATAACCGCCTTTGCAAATTCTTTGGTTCCTACCTTTTGTTTACTTGTTTTTTCGTTATAGATATCGTAGGTATGAATGCCGTCTTCGAGGGTTTTTAACCAGGCATTTTGTACCTTTTCTGCAACGTCTGTTTGGCCGATGTGATTGAGCATCAAAATGGCTCCCTGCAATAAACCGGAAGGGTTGGCCATATTTTGTCCTGCTCTGCGGGGTGCCGAACCATGAATTGCCTCAAACATGGAACATTCTTCACCAATGTTAGCAGAGCCTGCAAGGCCAACCGATCCGGTAATTTGAGCTGCCACATCACTTAATACGTCTCCGTAAAGGTTGGGCATCACAATCACATCAAAAGCTTCAGGAGTGTCGGCCATTTTTGCTGCTCCTATATCAATGATCCAATGTTCGTTTTCAATATCGGGATACTCGGCTGCAATTTCATCAAACACCTTGTGGAAAAGTCCATCGGTTTGCTTCATGATATTGTCTTTGGTAAAGCAGGTTACTTTCTTTCTGCCTTGCTGCTTTGCGTATTCAAAGGCGTAACGTACAATTTTTTCGCAGCCCGGTCTGCTGATGAGTTTCAAACATTGCACTACTTCATCTGTTTGCTGATGTTCAATGCCGGCATATAAATCTTCTTCGTTTTCTCTTACAATTACAATGTCCATCACCGGATGTTTGGTACTAACATAAGGATGGAAACTTTTGCAGGGCCTTACGTTGGCATAGAGCCCCAAGAATTTACGGGTTGTAACATTTAAGCTTTTGTAGCCTCCTCCTTGCGGGGTGGTGATAGGTGCTTTCAAAAATATTTTATTCTTCCGAATTGTATCCCAAGCCTCTGCTGCAATGCCTGAGGTATTGCCCGAGAGATATACTTTTTCTCCTACTTCTATTTCATCAATTTCTATTTTTGCTCCTGCGGCAAGAATAATTTCGAGGGTGGCGTCCATGATTTCCGGACCGATGCCATCTCCTTTGGCGATTGTAATTCTGGTCATTGTTTTATGGTTAGTGCCGCAAAATTGTAGATTCTAATTCATATAAAAATATTTATCTTTGTAATGAAATATATAACGAATTTTTATGAATTATACCTTGAATCAATTGCAAATTTTTTTGAAAATTGTGCAAACCCAAAGTGTTACCAAGGCAGCAGAGGAGCTACATCTTACGCAGCCGGCGGTTTCCATTCAATTGAAAAACTTTCAGAACCAGTTTGATATTCCCCTAACGGAGGTTCTTGGACGCAAAATTTATATTACCGATTTCGGCCGTGAAATTGCTGAATCTGCCGAGGATATTCTCAACCAAGTGTATGCCATCAATTATAAAACGCTTACCTATAAAGGACAATTGAGCGGGCGGCTCAAGATTTCTGTGGTTTCTACCGGCAAGTATGTGATGCCTTTTTTTCTTACCGAATTCATGCAGCAGCATGCCGGTATTGAATTTATGATGGATGTAACCAATAAAAGCAAGGTGATTGAAAGTCTTGAAAACAATGAGGTTGATTTTGCCCTGGTTTCCATTTTGCCCGAAAAGCTCAATATTGAAAAACTAGACCTGCTGCAAAACAAGCTATTCTTGGTAGGACCTCCGGGCCATAAAATTAAGAAAGGTATCAAAACCAGGGAAATTTTTCAGGGTTTACCTTTGATTTTCCGTGAGAAGGGTTCGGGGACTAGACAAACCATGGAAAGTTTTATTGAAAAGAATAATTTAACGGTGACCAAAAAAATGGAGCTTACCTCCAACGAGGCTGTTAAGCAAGCCTTGTTGGCCGGTTTGGGTTTTTCTATTATGCCTCTCATTGGCATCAGGAATGAATTGCATCAGCAGGAGTTGCGCATTATTCCTGTAAAAGGTTTGCCCATTAAAACAACCTGGAGTTTGATTTGGTTAAAGGGAAAGAAACATGCTCCTTCTTCGCTTTCACTCATCGAGTATTTGAAAAGGGAGAAAGCTGCCATTGTTCTGGAGAAATTTAGTTGGTATGAGCAGTACTAAGATTTTTACTTTAGACGAAGTTATTTCCCAATTAAAAATTTTAATGCTCCCGGTAACCTTTTGTTCCAGGCTACCTCGTTGTGTTCATCACCGGGCGAATAATAACTGAGCTGGTTTATTAGGGTATATTTTTTTTCTATTAGTAAACTATCAACCCGCTTTTGTAGAGCAGGATAAAGAGCATCCAGTGTTTGATCTCCGCAATCAAAATAGATTTTATGCTGGCCGGGTGGGGGTAATTTTTCATCCAGATAATTAAGAAAGGCATTGGGCAATGGATTGTTCTCAAGGGAGTAAGTACCGGGCCAATGACTCGATAAACAGGCTACTCCTCCAAATATCTCCGGGTACTCGCACAATCCATAAATGGAAATAAGTCCGCCCATGCTGCTTCCTGCCATAAAAGTACTTTGGCGATCATGACGGACTGCAAAATGATTTTCAATGTAAGGGATTAATTCTTCTACCAGAAATTGCAGGTATAGGTCTGATTGCGGTAAGAAGGTATCCTTGCATTTGCCTGCTTTTTTTAGTCGGAAAAATACAGAATCCTTTTCTAGGTCGGTTAACTTTTCAAAGGGTTTTTGCGGGAAATATTCCTGATGTCTTGTTGAACCGCTATTCCAGATTCCCACCACAATAAAGGCTTGTGTTTGATGTTGCGATTGAAGGGTTGAAGCTACATCATCCACATTCCATGCTTGATGATTCCAGGTTTGTTCCGGATCGAATAACATTTGTCCGTCATGCATGTAAAGAACGGCATGCTTTACGGTATCGTTATAGTTGGCCGGCAACCATACATCAATGTTGCGGCTTGAAACGTATTTTGAAGGAAAGTTCTCTAAACGCTGCAGCCTTCCGCTGATTACCTTTGGCAAAGGATTTCCGCTTTTTAGGGAAACCAAAAGCAAGAAAAGGCAAATAAGCAGTAGCGCATTTTTCATGTGTGTGAATTCAAATCGGGGAGGATTCAATGGTAAGAAAAATTAAATCCTCCCTTTAACTTTGATGGGATTGAAGCGCATTTAAACCTTGGCCTTCATTTTATTTCCCTTTGCATCGTGTGTAAGCTCTGCCAACCCTAATGCTTCCATCAAGGGAGGGATATACATGCCCACTCTGCCTCTTAGTCCTTTTTTAAGACCATACCAACCACCCACAGGATTTTTTTCTGATCTTCCCCAAGCTTCCACGGTTCCTTCCTTGGCCGGTTTTTGCTCATCGGCACTGCCCAGTTCCATCCAATCGCCATGTTTTTTTAGCATTTGGTGTAGGTCCTCAATAATTTTTAAATCGTAGTGTAAAACAGTTTTGCCTACGGTACAAACCAAGATTTCTTTTCCGTCCTTTTGGTCGCTATGCATCGTGTATTCACTGGTTTGCGGAGGTGTTTTTAAAAGCAAGGGGTGCTCCTTGGTTCCGATCTTGTGTTTCATGGTAAATGGATGAAATAATTGTTAAAGATATTTGTTCATTTTAATTCTTCTTACTTTTCAATGGCTACCTTTTTTACGCCTAAAAGGCTATCGTCTTTTTTTAACAAAAGATAATATAGGCCGGGCGCTAATCCAACGGTTGAAAGTTGGATGGAAGGACCATGTAAGGTTGTTGTCTGCCAAACGGTTTGGCCGAAACTGTTGACCAAATTCAAAACCGCATTTTGCCATTGATGAGGAATCAAAATGGTGGCTTCCTGTTGAATGGGATTGGGGCTTATGTCCATTGAAAAGCCATTCAAAGCATTGTTTTTTCCGGTTGGTACCACTGTAAAACATTGTGTTGTATCCGAACAATTGTTTTGACTAATCAGCGCTGCATAATTGCCGGCAATACCGGGTTGAAATTGAGCGGCAGTGGCACCATTGATTACAGTAAATCCGTTGTTGCAATCCAGCCATTGCACCTGTGCATTTTGGGCATTGGCTGTTAGCGTATCACCGCTTTGGGTAACGGAAAGATCAAGGCTTTGAATGTTTAGGTTTAGCGAGATCAAACTATCACAACCGTTGATTCCAGCGCCATTCAGCAGGTGTGTGGCTGTATTGTTGCTTGATGGATAGGTAATGCCATCTATCCAGGTGTAAGGTCCGCAAGCGTTGATGGAATCAGTCGCTGCCAGGGTGGTGCAGCTGCCATTGATTCTGGCAACGCCTATTTGGGAAATTCCATCATAAGCATTAAAATTTCCACCGATGATAATTTTACCATCGGTTTGAAGTGCTGAGCAAATAATCCAGCTGTTGGCACCATTTCCAGGGTCGAAGAGAGCATCAAGGGTTCCGTTGGATTGCAGTCGCACCAACCGATTGCGGCCGATGCCGTTGAAATTAGTATAAACGCCTCCGGCAATTATTTTTCCGTCGGGTTGAAGCAAAAGGGTATAAACCGCATTGTTGAATCCAATATTAAGGTTGAAGGATGTATCGAGCGTTCCATCTGAATTTATTCGAACCAGATAATTGTTGCTTTGTCCATCAAATATGGTAAAATTTCCACCTGCCACAATTTTTCCATCAGCTTGTAAAGCTATTCCGCGAATACCTTGATTAGCACCTTGTCCGGCATTAAAACTATTATCTACGGAACCATCTTGATTGAGTCGTACGATACGACTGGCAGGGCTTCCATCAAAGGAGGTAAAATCTCCGGCCACCAAAATTTTTCCATCGGGCTGAAGGGCAGTGGCATACACCCAGTTGTTAGCACCGGCACCGATATGGAAACTGGTATCAGCCGTACCATCCGAATTTAAGCGTGAAAAATAGCTATGGGGAATTCCATTAATGAAAGAGAA
>JBILVQ010000375.1:0-2597 GCA_044370375.1 Bacteroidia bacterium | reverse complement strand
AGGTTAACTTAAGAGATTTTAAACACATTAAGAATATTCCGATTTACTCGATACACCTGTTTTTTTTGATTATTGAGCCAATTACAAAAGGAGCGATAGAGGCCAAATTAATTTAGCTCAAAATTACGTTAGCATTAGATAAAAAGGAAATTTACTTAGGAAAAATTCCTATTTATATTCAATCCCTGAAATATGCTTTTTTTGAGGTAAAAAGGTAAACCTACCCCTCCACCAATTCGAATTCAAAATACTCCATGATCGGATTGGCCAAGAGTTTTTTGCAGGCTTCTTCTACCTTTTTTCCGGCTTCCTCTTTGCTGCTCGCCTCAACCTCTAAACTGATGTGCTTCCCAATCCGCACTCCGCTTATTTCGGGTAAATGCAGGTTTTGCATGCTTTGGGTAACAGCTTTCCCCTGGGGATCCAACAAGGCTTTGTGGGGCATTACATCAATTTCGGCTCTGAATTTCATGGCGCAACAATTTGTTTTTTAAATACAAGCGACAAAAGTAAGTATAAAACAATTATCAATGGCAAGGCACTGAGCTGAAAAAATGCCATCAATACAACCGAACTTAGTAAAAGGAGGTACTTTCCTTCATTCCCTTTCCATTGGTAATGCTTGAATTTAAAGGATATTAAGGGGATTTCCGAAACCATCACCAGGGCAGATATAAAGCCCAATACAATCAGAAAAAAAGGATTTCCAAACCATTCAAGCAAGGTTGGATGATGACTGTTTTTAACCATGACCGGCAATGCAGTCCAAAAAATTCCATTCGCAGGAGTGGGCATACCCAGAAAATATGAGGATTGCCGAGTATCAATGTTGAATTTTGCCAATCGGTAGGCTGATGCCACCGGTACAATCATGGCCAAATAGGCCCAATACCATACCGGACTGTCAATGCCCAATTGAGGCATCTTGTTGCCAATAGAATAAACAACCATTTGGTACAACACAAAACCCGGCACCACGCCAAAGGTCACCACATCGGCCAGTGAGTCCAATTGTTTTCCAAGTGCTCCGTCAACCTTTAACAAGCGGGCAGCAAATCCGTCAAAAAAATCCAAAACACCTGCTGTTAAAACCAGGGCCAAAACCGTATCAAATCGTTGGTGGAACACTCCCACAAGGGCCAGGCAACCGCATACAAGATTTAAAGATGTAAGTAAATTTGGGATGTGTTTTTTCATTGTTTAGGACATGGTACTATTCCATTTGCATTAGTTTGGCCACGTATTTTCCTATCACATCAAATTCTATATTTACAAGACTTCCCACTTTGATGGCATGAAAATTAGTGTGCTCAAAGGTATAGGGAATTATGGTAACCGAAAATCCGTTTTCAAAACTATTCACTACCGTTAAGCTTACTCCGTTAATGGTAATGCTTCCTTTTTCGATGGTAATCCATGATTTTTTTCTTTCCGGATTTTGATATTCAAAGAAATAATTCCAACTGCCTTCACGGTCTTCTACTTGGCTACAGCGGGCAACAGTGTCCACATGACCCTGCACCAAATGGCCATCCAGCAATGTATTCAAGCTAATGCATCTTTCAAGATTAACAACATCACCTTTTATCAAAGTACCCAAATTGCTTCTCTTCAGCGTTTCTTCTACCGCAGTTACCCAATAGTGATTCTCTTCAATTTTGGTAACGGTTAAACAAACACCATTGTGCGCAACCGATTGGTCCACTTTTAATGCTGATGCAAACGTTGCTGAAATAAGAAAGTGCAAATTACTTCCCTCTCTCTGTAGGTCTTCAACCTTTCCTAGAGACTCAATAATTCCTGAAAACATTATTTAATTTCCGTTGATATTGATAGGCGAATTGTACAATTGAACAAAGCCCGTAATGGTTCTTTCAACGGTTCCTTCTAACCGGGTTTCCTTGATTTTACAAACGTAATAATACACGCCATCCGAGGAGGGTTGGCCCGATTGCTGATTGGTTCCATTCCACAAAATTTGCGGGTCGTTGGTCTCAAAAACCAGAGCCCCCCATCGATTGAAAATTTGCATTTCAATACCCTCTACATATTTGTAAGGGAAGGGACGGAAAAAATCATTGTTTCCATCCCCATTGGGTGTGAAAACATTCGGTAAATCGTAAGTCGGACAATTGTCAACACACACCGTATCACTGCTGATACTTTCATTGCCAACAGAGTCAAGCGCTGTGATATAATAACAACCGGCAATGGAAATACCATTGTTGTTATGGTCCATTTGATTGGGCGGAAGATTGCCCAGTGTAGCGATGATGGTGTAACTTCCATTGAGCACCGGGGTATAATATACCCTGAACTGCAATACATCATCGGAGCATGATTCATTGGGGTCGTTCCACGATAAAATATTGTTCACCGAATCACATTGTACTGCAATGCTTAAATCAGGTGCACAGGGAGGAACATTATCAATGGGTTGGGCACAAATTTCCTGCGAAAAATTAATAATCGGATTGATTAATCCACTGGTAGGATATTTCCCTTTCGATTTAACCAGGTAACAATAATCTCTACCGTTGACCAAACCTGTATCCAGAAAATAGGCAATGGTAGTGGTGGCGATGGAATCATAACCC
>JBILVQ010000374.1:0-2605 GCA_044370375.1 Bacteroidia bacterium | reverse complement strand
CGTTATCGCGCTTTCCTTGCCCATTGGTATTCAATCCATTATTAACCTTATCCAGGGTGGAAGTGTATCCCAAGCATGGTTGCTCTTGGTGTTTATTGTTGTTTTGGGTATTGCTTTGGGCGGTTATCTGCAATTGGTGCAGATGCGCATCAGTGAAACCATCCAGCAAAGAATTTTTACCCGCGCAGCCTTTGATTTTACTTATCGTTTGCCCAACATTAAGTTTGAAGAAATCTATAAACATTATGCGCCCGAATTGATGAATCGCTTTTTTGATGTGCTTGGTCTTCAAAAAAGTTTGGCCAAAATCATCATTGAATTTCCTACCGCGATTCTTCAGATTTTATTCGGTTTGTCGCTCTTGTCTTTATATCATCCTTTCTTCATTGTCTTTAGTGTGTTGTTGATTTCGCTTGTGTTTTCCATCATGCGTTTTACCTCCAAGAAAGGTTTGGAAACTGGTTTGCTAGAATCAAAGTACAAATACAAAGTTGTTTCTTGGCTCGAAGAATTGGCCCGCTCTAAAGATTCCTTTAAACTGGCCGGTCATACCCGTCTTCCCGAAATAAAAACCGATGAAAGAGTTAGCGGTTATCTCAATGCACGCGAAAATCATTTCGGTGTTTTAAAGGTTCAATACTCATTATTGCTCGGATTTAAAATTATTGTAGCCCTTGCCCTGTTAATTGTTGGTGGTTTGCTCGTGCTCGATCAGCAAATGAACATCGGGCAATTTGTGGCCGCAGAAATTATTATTTTGTTGGTGCTGGATTCATCCGAGAAACTTATTCTCAATCTTGATAACGTTTTTGATATCCTTACTTCACTGGAGAAAGTAGGACAAGTAACCGATTTAGCCATGGATGAACCCCTGGGTCAATCGTCAATGAACCACGATTTTTCAAAGCCCATGGAAGTTGAATTGGCCAACCTGAGCTTTAACTATCCCGGCAGGACCAAGGCCGTTTTATCGCAGTTAAATTATACCTTCAAGGCCGGACACAGCTACTGCGTTACCGGTAAAAACGGAAGCGGAAAATCAACTTTGCTGCATTTAATCAGCGGACTATACAAACCTAGCAGCGGAACAGTTTGCATCAATGGTTTTCCTATTGGCAATTATCATATACCTACCTTGTATGAATCCGTTGGAAATGGTTTATCTGAAGAAACTATTTTTGAGGGAAGTATTTTCGAGAATATTTCCCTTGGCCGGGATCATGTTTCCATAGCCGATGTGGAATGGGCCGTACAAATGGTTCATTTAACAGATTACATCAAAACTTTGCCTTCAGGAATTGATACCTTGCTGGAAACCTCCGGTAATAAGCTTTCCAAGAGTATCATACAAAGAGTTATCATTGCCAGAAATATTGTGAACCGTCCTAAATTGTTGTTGCTGGAAAATCATCTTGATTTCATTGAAGAAAATGCCCGCACGCAAATCATCGATTTTTTGGTGGATAAATCCAATGGTTGGACCTTGATCAGCATTTCTACCGATCACTATTTACAGCAAAAATCAGATTTTCTGGTTGATATGCAGAATGGAACCATTCTTTAACGCAAGACTTCTATGTTAAACATTAGCCACAATACCATCAAGGATAAAGAAGGAGTTGCTTCAATGAATTCGTTCAAAATTTTGGAGCAAAGAAATATCCGCCGCAAGCTCATCAAAATTCTCTACATGATGGGTGCCATCGGCATTGTTATTTTGTTCCTTCCATGGACACAGAATATTCGTTCACATGCAAGAGTAACCGCGCTAAAACCCAATCAGCGTCCGCAAACCATTCATTCCATCATTGCCGGTAGAATTGAAAAATGGTTTGTGCAGGAAGGTCAGTTTGTGAAGAAAGGCGACACCATCTTGTACATCAGCGAGACCAAAGAACAGTATCTTGACCCCAATTTGGTTGGCAACACAGAGCAGCAATTAAAGTCGAAGGAATCTGCTGTAAAGTCTTACATGGAAAAGGTTAGGGCCAACGATAATCAGATTGATGCTTTGATCAAAACAAGGGTGCTCAAATTAGAACAAGCCAAAAACAAATTGTTGCAGGCCGGTTTAAAAGTAAAGAGCGACAGCATTGATTTGCAAGCATCTCAACTGAATAATAAAATTGCGAAAGAGCAATTGGTCCGGATGGAAGAATTGCATCGGGAAGGATTAAAGTCATTGACCGACCTGGAAACACGCAGGCTGAAGTACCAGGAAACACAAGCCAAATTGATTGCGCAAGAAAATAAATTGTTGACCTCGGTGAATGAAGTGTTGAATGCTAAAATTGAATTGGAGAGCATCAATGCCGATTACCGCGATAAAATTGCGAAATCGGAATCGGATAAATTTGCCACTTTGTCTAACATGTATGATGCAGAAGCAACCGTTTCTAAATTGCAAAACCAGGCGATCAATTACAGCATTCGTTCCGGCATGTATTATATTCTTGCACCACAGGATGGATACATTACGCAAGCCATACAATCGGGCATTGGAGAAACCATCAAGGAAGGAGCTGAAATCATTAGCATTATGCCTGCTGATTTTGAACTAGCCGTGGAAATGTATGTGAATCCAATGGATATTCCATTGTTGGAG
>JBILVQ010000373.1:0-2619 GCA_044370375.1 Bacteroidia bacterium | reverse complement strand
AAGGCCTTTTGACGGAATGGCAGAAAAAGATGAAGCCCCAATACGAACCAATTAGTACGATGTCCTATTTTTGACTTTTAAGAAAAAGTAAATTTTCTTAAACAGGTTTAGTGTTTATCCACTAGAGACTAAAAAACAATGATGAACAGCAAAGGCCTACATTTTTTCCTTGAGGATTCAATCAATCCTTCATCGGTACTTCCATGATTAAAAATTCAGCCTTGCTTTCTGCGCTTATTTCCATTTGTGGTGAATCCCAAATACCAAATCCATCGCGCCTTTCCAAGGTTTGTCCGTTGGCCTTGATCCTTCCCTCCAAATTAAAAAGATAAATGCCATTTCCTTCCTTTTTTAAAGAATATATGTCAGATTTTCCTTCGTCAAAAGAAGCAAGATGAAACCATGCATCTTGATGAATCCAAACCCCATCATCCTCTGCATGAGGCGATAAGATTTGTTGAAAGCGGTTGTGCCGGTCTTCTTCTTTCAGGCTAATTTGGTCGTACCTTGGCTGAACATCTCTTTTGTTGGGAAAAATCCAGATTTGAAGAAATTTCACCGGCTGGTTGGAATTTTTATTGTATTCACTATGCATGATACCTGTTCCGGCACTCATGATTTGAATATCCCCTTTGCGGATAACGGTGATGTTACCCATGCTGTCCTTGTGTTCCAAATCGCCTTCCAGCGGAATAGAAACAATTTCCATGTTGTTGTGCGGATGGGTTCCGAAACCCATGCCGGCTGCTACTGTATCATCATTTAGTACGCGCAGCATTCCAAAATGCATGCGTTCCGGGTGATGGTAATTGGCAAAGCTAAAGGTGTGATAACTTTGTAACCAGCCATGGTTGGCGTTTCCACGACTTTCTGCCTTGTGAAGAATTGAATTTTTCATGCTTTTGTTTCTTGGTACAAAGGTGGAGTTTTTGCTCGGCTGTTTTCAATAACCTGGTTTAAGAAAGTAACATAAACAAGATTAAGAAGTTGATAATAATTTGAGATGAAGGCGATTACTTTTAAATTGAAAAGGCTGAGGAAGGCTTACTTCTTCAAAAAACGGTTTTTCATCTTGCTGAAAAATTCAGGGGTTACTCCGATGTAAGAGGCTAAATGTTTTTGAGGTACCCGCTGAATTAGCTGAGGAAAATTTTTGCAGAATTTTTCGAAACGCTCTTCTGCGCTTAGGCTTAAATTATCGAGGACCCTTTGCTGGGTGCTGACCAAGGAATTTTCGAGGAGGATTCTGAAATAGCGTTCAAATTTTGGAACCTGATCGTATAATTTTTCCTGCTCCTTTTTCTACAAAAACAATAAAGAAGAATCTTCCATGCATTCGAGGTTGAGCGTGGAGGGGAGTCCTGAAATCAAACTATACATATCCGCAATCCACCAACCTTCGGGTGCAAAACTGAGGACATGCTCAACCCCGTTTTTATCGCTGCTGTAACCGCGTACAATCCCTTTGAGCACGAAGATAGATTGCTGACAAACCATGCCTTGCTGCAAAACAGGTTGTTTGGCTTTTACCATGCGGGGCTGTAGGAGTGATGCGAATAGGGAGAACTCTTCATCCTTTAGCTGAATGTATTTTTCAACGTGCCTGCGAATTAGTTGTTGATCATTAGCATCCATGAAAGGAAGGGTATTATTTCATCTTCAGATAAAGCAGTTCAAGGATATAATGTACTCTTTCGTTAACAGGGGAAAGGGGAAGTGGACAGGTTTCATAGCCCAGCTCGCGATACATGGCTTCAATTTTGTGGTGGATGTTAACGGCTTGTTCAAAGTTTTCCATCCTTTCGGCATCGTTGGCGAAAATTTTTTCCCAGGGCGGGGTAAGAAAAACAAGGTTATTATAATTTACTTCTAGGAGTGATTTATAATAGCGATCAGGAATTTCGATATGATCGAGCATCATGTAGGCAAGCACATCGGGCACACCACGGTCGAAGAAAACCAATCCTTCTTGTGGTGCTTCATGAAATTGATGCAATCTTTTTTCAAAAACAATTCTTGAAAAGAGTTCGAGGTTTTTCCAGGGGAGAATATCACCACCCGTATCAATTTGTTCCTTGATGATGCTTCTTGAAATTTCGTGTTCACAGGCAAAGCCAAGGATACTGAGTGCATCAATGATAGAGGTTTTACCGAAGCCCGGACCTCCGCTAATGATGATTTTGCCGGTTTTTTGTTTTAATCCGGTAATTATTTCGGAAGGCTTCAAAGGGCTAAAAGTGTCGATTTAGGGCCGTAAATGTAGAATTTTTTAGAGCTTTGAGGGGCATTGGACGTGATTTTGCTAATTTTTTTACAAAAAGGGCTAAAAAAAGAAGAATTGATTTGGGTTTTTCTAAAAAAAGCTATCTTTGCGCCCTGATTTTGGCGGGGTAGCTCAGATGGTTAGAGCGCAGGATTCATAACCCTGAGGTCACGGGTTCGACTCCCGTCCCCGCTACAAGAAATTACAAGGGTTGCAGGATTTTCATCTGCAACCTTTTTTTTTGTGTGAAGGATTGGAGTGAGGAATTTTGGTAAAATAAGGGTTGTTTTTAAGATTTTCCCCACATTAAATTCCAGAGTGGCAAGTATCGATTTAATTTACCTACATGGTATGAA
>JBILVQ010000372.1:0-2626 GCA_044370375.1 Bacteroidia bacterium | reverse complement strand
GGATGCAAAGAAACATGAAATGGATTCATTGCAAAACCGCCTTTATGAATTAAGAACCAAGTTTGGAATTATTGATTTTGACCGCCAGGTAAAAGAAATTACAAAGGGTTATATCAATGGAATAAGCAAAGGCCAATCTCCTGCAAGCATTACTGAGCTTAAAAACAATTTCGGAGAAAAAGGCGGAGAATATCAGGACCTCCTGGAAAAATGGAGAGGCTCTATTGCCTACTACAACAAAATAAAGTCATCTTATGATGATGTTACAGCCGATATTTTCAAAGAGCTGACTTATGCCAATGTTGTTACCAAACCTTATGTTGCCGACAACAAATCTTATCCTATTCGCTGGCTAATTGTTTTGGTTTCTGTTTTATCATCTCTCTTTGTTTGCTTTGTATTGATGTTGATTCTGGAAAAAGACAAATCTTTGAATTAATCCATGAGTGGTTCAGAAATTATAAAGCCCCATGAGAAAAAATTGTTCTACGGAATAGGACTAGGCTTTATTTTATTGAACGCAATTTTTACTGCCCAGGAAATATTTTGGATAGGTGTATTGCCCTTTGTAATGTTCCTGTTGTTTTACCTTTTTGTTAGTGTGGATAAGATCCTTTGGTTCATTGTTTTTTCCACACCGCTAGCCATTAATGTACCCATCAAAGACTTCGGCCTGGCCATCAGCCTTCCTACCGAACCCTTGATGATTAGTATCCTTGCCGTTTTTTTGCTGAAGCTTTTCTATGAAGGAAAACTAGACCGAAAACTCGTTTATCACCCCATTTCCCTTTCTATTTTATTTTACCTAGGCTGGATGCTGATAACTTGTGTTACCAGCGACCTGCCCGCTGTTTCCTTTAAGTATTTTCTTTCCAAAATGTGGTTTATTGTTTGCTTTTACTACTATGGATATTTTCTGTTTCAAAAAACTCAAAACATTAATCGTTTCTTATGGGCCTATTGTATTCCTTTTGTATTGGTTATTGGCTATACGGTTTTTGAGCATTCACAATATGGCTTCGATCAAAAGACTGCCAACTGGGTGATGTCGCCTTTTTACAATGACCATACTGCATACGGGGCCATGCTTGCCTTTTTTGTTCCGGGATTGCTTGGTCTTAGCTTTATGAAAGACAGACCCTTGTTTCAAAGGGCCGTTGCCTTTTTGTTTTTCCTGATTTTTATTTTGGCCGTTGTGCTATCATATTCCAGAGCTGCATGGGTTAGTCTGGCAGGCGCTCTTGCTTTTTTTTCTGTATTGTATTTTAGAATTAACTTTAAGTTTATACTCCTTTCATTGGTCGTTTTGGTCATTGCCTATTTTTCTTTCCGTGAACAATTATTGGTTAAGTTGGAAAGAAACAGGCAGGATAGCAGTACCAACATAACAGAGCATGTTCGGTCTATCTCTAATATCTCATCCGATGCTTCTAATCTTGAAAGATTAAACCGTTGGCAATCTGCCTTTCGAATGTTCAGAGAGCGGCCTGTATTTGGCTGGGGTCCAGGCACCTATAGCTTCAAATACGCTCCTTTTCAATTTTCTTATGAAAAGACCATTATCAGTACCAATTCAGGAGACCGGGGAAATGCACACAGCGAATATATTGGTCCGCTTGCAGAATCTGGCGTGTTGGGTACAGTTTCCTTTTTACTAATGATTGTAGCCATTTTTTATACTGGGGTTAGGCTATATGCCCGATTAGCATTAAAAAATGAAAAAATAATTTTGGTTTCGTTGCTGGCCGGACTAGTTACTTACTTTATTCACGGTGCGCTCAATAATTTTTTAGATACCGATAAAGCATCGGTTCCGTTTTGGGGCTTTATTGCAGGGGTTGTTGCCCTTGATATTTATCAGAAGAAAAAAGAAGCGAAAGCTTAATGAAATTTACAGCTAAACAGGGCGATATCGTCTATGTAAGGCACATCCTGTCTGAATTTATCCAGAGCGCCAATAATAGTAGCGTTTAAATCTTTCATTTTGGTTTCTTCCCCTTTTTCCAGCAAAGAAATCATCAGTCGATCCATACCATATTCATCACCGGCATCATTACATTGCTCAACCAAACCATCGGTATAGGAAAAAATAAAATCACCTTTTGACAAATGGATGACCCCTTCCCTCACCTTTGGGATTTCGTGCAGCATCCCCAATCCGATGGAGCCGGTGGTTAAGGAAAAAACGCTTCCATTGTGAACCAGCAGCGAGGGATTGTGTCCTGCATTAACATAGGTAAGAATTCTGGTTACAAGATTATACTTTGCAATAAACAAGGTGATAAATTTCTCACCCTTTGCATTTCCGTAAACAAGAGAATTTAATTCGTGAATAATTTCGCGCAAGGAAGAGTTTCCTTTAAAAAGTGCTCTTAAATTGGCCTGAAAATTAGCCATTAACAAGGCTGCAGAAACACCTTTTCCAGAAACATCGGCTACACAAAAGGCAACCTCATTTTCATTCATGCGGATGTAGTCATAATAATCACCACCCACCTGATGATGTGGCTGGTAATAGGCACTGATCATCAACTTCTCATCATTGGGAAGGATAGAAGGGAAAAGCATGGCCTGCATTTCACTGGCCAGTTCCAATTCCTTTCTTGAGGCAACCTGCATGAGATTT
>JBILVQ010000119.1:0-9582 GCA_044370375.1 Bacteroidia bacterium | reverse complement strand
CACGATGCCTTTAAATGTAGGAGCAGGAGGAACCATCGACTTTCATTTGAAAATTTCGAATCAGTTTTCTCCTTGCGAGGATGCAGATGCCGGTGAAGAAGTGGTTTTGGAATACTCTGTAAATGGAGGAACCACCTTTACTATTGTCAATACCTATGTTACAACCGGTCCCTTTGATAATATTACCCCTGTTTCAGAAGTAATACCTGTTGGAGCCCAAACCTCCGCTACCATCTTTCAATGGAGACAGTTGAGTAATAGTGGTTCTACTTTTGACAACTGGGTGTTAGACAACGTGAATGTAAATGGTTCAGGAGGTACTTATGCTGTATCTTGGAGCCCATCTACAGGTTTGACAGGAACAAGCATTCCTAACCCTATTGCTACCCTAAATGCAACCCAACTTTATACAGTAACTGTTACCAATGGCGGTTGTGTAACCAATGATACAATTTCTGTTAACGTTGGACCGGCTCCTGTAACAACCATCACGTTGAATGGTGATACCTCTCTTTGCAGTGGTGAAAGTGTTAACATGACTTCTTCCACCGGACTTTCCTATTTATGGTCGACTGGAGCTACTTTGGCCAATGTGTTAACGACTACTGCAGGCGATTATTATGTTACCGTTGATTACGGTTATAACTGCGTTTCTACAAGTGATACCGTTAGCATTACCGTAAATCCTTACCCTACTGCTACCATTAATACTCCAACTGATACAACCATTTGCTCAGGATCGCCTATCACTTTGGATGCGAACACAGGAGCAGGTTTAACTTATCAGTGGTATAGAAACAACCTTCCATTAACAGGTTCAACCAACAGTACTTATACCGCTACGCAAGGAGGTTTGTACTCGGTAATTGTAACCAATGCATTCGGCTGTTCTTTATCGTCAACCAACACCCAGTTGTATGATATTTCACCTGTTTTCTTTTTGACATCTACTCCAATTGCTGTTTGTGCAGGTGATTCTGTTCAACTGAACGCAATAGGAACCAGTTTGGTTGAAAACTTCGATCCTATTAATTCAACCAACTGGGTTATTTCCGGTGGAATTCCTGCCAACACTTGTGGTTCAATCAGCGGTAATGCCTTGTATTTTGATGGTGCAACCATTAGAAGTGCTGCAACCAACCCGATGAACGTTTTGGCAGGTGGAAATATCAATTTTGCCATTCAAATTGCCAATGGCGTTGCTCCTTGCGAAATGGCGGATGCAGGTGAAGAAGTTGTTTTGGAATACTCCATCGACAATGGTATTACCTGGAGCAATATCGCCACCTATGCCACCGGCGGGCTTTATGCCAACATTACACCGGTAACTGTGGCCATTCCTGCGGCTGCTCAAACGGCTTCTACTACCTTTCAATGGAGACAACTTAGCAATAGTGGAACTTCCTTTGATAACTGGTCATTGGATGATATCAGCATCAATGGTTCAACGGGTTCTTACACTTATTTGTGGTCGCCTTCTGCTCTTGTTTCAAGCAGCACTATCGAAAACCCTATGGGCTTGGTTGATACCGTAACCAGTTTTATTGCTACCGTAACCACCAATGGTTGTTCCGTAACCGATACTGTTGTGGTTGGTATTACCAATCCGCAGATTACAGCAAATGTTACCAACCCAACCACACAAACTGCCTGTGACGGTAGTGCCACGGTGGTTGTAACCGGCGGAACACCTCCCTACAATTATGCTTGGTTCCCAAATCCTCCTGCAGGTCAGGGAACAGCTACAATTTCTAACTTGTGTTTTAACAACTATACGGTAGTGGTTGCCGATGCTACCGGTTGCAATAGTTCTTTATTAATCAGCATTGGAAGCGGTGTTGGCATCAATGAAATGTCAACATTGGAAGGGGTAGAAATTTTCCCTAATCCGGTGAACGATTTGTTAAATGTTCAATTGCCTTTTAGTATGGGCGGAGCTTTTGAAGTTGTATTGACCAATATTTTAGGAGAAGATCTTCAAATCATCAACACTACAGCTGCTACTTCAAGTGTAAAGCTAGATTTCAGTCATTTGGCTGCCGGTACTTACTTTGTAAAAGTTAAGGATACCGAGGGCAAAATGTCTATCAGTAAAGTTGTGAAAGATTAATTCTTTGAATAGTTTACCCTCTTGTCAGCCTCACTCTAAAAAGTGAGGCTGATTTTTTTTTACCATGTCTATTACCAAAGAAAAAGTTCTTCATTTTTCCGCAGCGTTAATGCTGGAAAAAATTAACCGTGTAAAATACATGCTCGAAGAACTTTCGGAAGCCATTAAGAATGAAGGCAAAAGCTCTGCAGGCGATAAGCACGAAACAGGCATTGCCATGTTGCATTTGGAAGTAGAAAAAAACAGCAAGGTGCTAACATCGCTTTTGGATGAAGAACATTTAATAAATAACCTTGTAACCAACCGGTCCTATACCACGGTTGCGAAGGGTGCTTTGATAAAGGCGGGTGAGCATTATTTTTTTGTTGGCCCTGGTCTGGGTATTCAAGAAATCAATGGTGTTAAAGTTATTTTAGTATCAGATTCCTCACCAATTGGGAAGTTAATGATGGGAAAAAAGAAGGGGGAATCCTTTCGATTTGGTAACGCGGAAGTGTTTATTGAAGATATAATGTAATTTACTTTTTGCGATTCGAAATTTCAGTTTTGTTGAATCATAGGGAAAACCATGAGGTCAAATTATGAATCTTTTTATTATTTGAATATCTTCGTTGCTTCGTTTTATAATCAATACCCATGAAACACAATTACTTTTCAATGGTTCGTTTTCAATTAAAAGGATTAAAACAACCAGGCTTCTTTTTCGGCATTTTATTAGTGCTTTTTTCCTTTCAATCAAAGGCACAAATTGATTTATTGCCACCCGGTGATGGCGACTTTGAAAATGCCTTAACCACCTTTACCGATAACGGATGGACCACTGTTCAAGGTGGCGATAACCGGATTTGGAGAATTGGTACCCTTGCAGGTTCAGCATCGGGGACTAATGCCGCCTATACCGGAACAGCAACCAATTACAACGGAATTAACTTAGAGCGCGTGAATCATTTTTATCGTGATGTAGTAATTCCTGCCGGTGCTACCAATGTTCAATTGTCGTTTTATTATCGTCAACCCAACATCGATGATACCTACGATTTCTTTTTCATGAGCACCACCGATCCCTCCAATACTCCACAACAAGACATCATCCCCGGGGCCGGCTATAATGTTTTATTTTCAAACACCGCAACTCCTTACCCCGCATTTACACTGATGGGTCCCTTTGATTTAACAGCACTTGCCGGTACCACAGTACGGTTGGTGTTTTCTGTTCAATCGGATGGAATTACTCCCATTGCAAATCCTGCGGTAGATGATATTGCTCTTAGCTATATTCCATCGGGCTACAACATGCGTGTTGCTGTGGTCAATACACCAGTAAGTCCTGCCTGTTATACTTCTTCTGAAGTGGTTGAGATAAGCGTTGAAAATACCGGCAATGTTGATTTGGATTTAAGTACGAATCCGCTTACCATTAACGCAAGTATGGCTGGTCCCAATCCGGTTGCCTTTGCTCCTGTGATTTTAAATACAGGAATGTTTATGCAAGGAACTTCCCAAGCCATAACCCTTAGTGCAAGTTACGATATGTCGGCAACAGGCAACTATGTGCTCACTGCAAGCACCAGCGTTGTAGGTGATGCAGCAACGGGAGACGATACCTTGGTGGTCAATTTCGAAAAGTTTGATAATCCTGTTGCGGTTTTAACACCTGCAAGTGCTGCCTATTGCGAAGGTGGATCAGTGAATTTATTGGTTGAACCTGCTTCGGTCGCTGCTCCGATTGATTATTCCAATAACAATGCCTATCCCATTCCAGATGCTGTTGCCAATGGAGTTACTTCTCCAATCGCTGTTAATTCAGCGGTTACCGCCAATTCACTTATTGCTTGTACTGTTAACATTGATCATAGTTACGTAGGAGACCTCACACTAATTCTTACAGCACCAGATGGCTCAACAGCCACATTAGCCACCGAAGTGGGTGGTCTTGGTGTGAATTATACAGGAACTGTTTTTACTGATACTGCCTCAACCCCCATCGCCAACGGAGTTGCTCCTTTTACCGGATTCTTTCTTCCTGAACAGGCCTTTGCCAATTTGACCGGACCAGCAACCGGTACCTGGTCTTTGAACGTTGCCGATAATGCCCTCTTTGACGATGGAACTTTGTTAAATTGGAGTATTTCTTTGCCTTCTCCGGCTGGCATTGCAGCTTATTCATGGTCACCTGCAACCGGATTAAGTGCCGTTAATATCCCTAATCCTGTTGCTAATCCTACTTCAACCACCACCTATACAGTAACCATAACAGATTATGTTGGTTGCATAGGAACAGGCACAGTGGCGGTTACCGTAAATCCTATTTCGAATGTAAGCCAAAACCTTAATTTATGTGCCGGAGATAGTATTGTGGTAGGAAGCAATGTTTACACAAGCGATGGAGTTTTTACCGATTTGCTGCAATCATCTTTCGGTTGCGATAGTACCGTAACCACAACCATTACTTTGTTACAACCCTCTTCAGGTTCACAAACCCTTACCCTTTGCAGTGGTGATACCTTAACGGTTGGTGGAAACAGTTATTTCACCAGCGGAATTTATACGGATGTATTGCCTGCAGCCAATGGTTGCGATAGCACGGTAACGAGCAACTTAACCATTCTGCCTGCTGCAACTGCTGCACAATCGGTTTTCCTTTGTGCCGGCGACTCCATCGTGGTTGGGGTTAATACCTACAACACGAGTGGCGTTTATACCGATGTTTTTATTGCTGCTAATGGCTGCGATAGTGTGCTGACCACAACTTTGTCGGTTAGTCCAACAATTCAAAATAATCAGAACATTTCCATCTGTGCCGGCGACTCCATTGTGGTTGGTTCAAACACTTATTCTGTTTCAGGGGTTTACAATGATTTGTTTGTAGCTGCGAATGGTTGCGATAGTACAGTAACCACTAACCTTACAGTAAATGCAGCCATCACTGCAACACAAAATCTTATCATTTGTCCGAATGATTCTGTTGTGGTTGGAACCAGTGTATATAATACCACAGGAACCTATACGGATCTATTGATTTCAGCGAGTGGATGCGACAGTTTGGTGACGACCAATTTAACAGTCAACATCATTTTAAACGTTAACCAATTTGTCAATATTTGTGCCGGTGATTCATTGGTTGTGGGAAGCAATGTTTATGATTCTACGGGTGTATATGTTGATTTGCTAAGTAGTTCTGCCGGATGCGACAGTTTGGTTACTACCAATTTAACGGTTAACAGTGCTGTTACCTTTACGCAATCACCTTCCATTTGTGCAGGTGAGGTGTTTACGGTTGGAACAAGTACTTATACAAGCTCAGGAACCTACACCGACCTGTTGGTGTCATCTGCAGGATGTGATAGTACAGTAACGACTGTACTTACTGTTAATCCGTTACCAACGGTTGCATTGGCGGCTTTTGCCAATCCTTTCTGTTTGCAAACTGCATCTTATGTATTAAGTGGTGGTAGCCCCGCCGGAGGAACCTATTCTGGAGCAGGTATCAGCAGCAGTCCTGATTTTAGTCCTACTGTGGCCGGTTTAGGAAACCATGTAATTACCTATTCTTTTACGGATGCAAATGCCTGTAGTTCTTCTGCCACCCAAAGTTTAACCGTTACGGATTGCACAGGATTGGAAGAGTTGGGATTAGCGAGTTTGGTTTCGCTTTATCCTAATCCTAACAACGGACAATTTACCCTTATAATAGAAGAAACAGGGTTGAAACAAATTTTGATTTCGGTAATGGATTTACAAGGCAAAGAAATTTTTTCCGTTACAGAAAACAATTTAGGGCATGTTTACCAAAAGGAAATCAACTTAGAAGGAGTTTCAACGGGCATTTATTTTGTTAGAATAAATGCCGATGGCAAATTGGCTACCATGAAATTGATGGTTGATTAAAATTGAACCCAAGCCAATGAAGGTGGCCAACAGAAATGTTGGCCATTTTTTTTTGCCCAAAAGTGCGCTTTTTTTTGCCAAATGTTTTTTTAGTGGAAGAATTTTTTACCTTTACCTAATATTTAGATTTATTTAGTTTGATTTTGGAGTAGTATTTGTAATTTACAATGTTCATTAACCGCCATGACAAATTGTAAGGGAAAATTGAATTAGGTTGGTTTAAATTGTTTTTGTTTCACTTAAATTCAAAACAATGGAAAACAATGAAATGACGGGCTACGCGCCCGCAATAGCGAACAGCGAACAGCGAACAGCGAACAAATTTTACAAGAGAGTAAAGTTAGTATGTTGTTTATTAATGGGATTTATTTGTTTTTGTCCTAAAGACTCCAAATCCCAAACCACCTATACTTGGTGGGGGCTTGGGGTTGCCGGTTTATGGACTGACCCAGATAATTGGGACCAAATGTCCGGTTACCCTGGCGCAACTGATAATGTCATTATTGGAGATCCTGCAAATCCATCATCAGACTACCCAATTATTACAGGAACCACTTACTCCTGTCATGACATTACTTTCGTGGATGGCGGACATTTGGAATTTGCGGCAGCTGGTTCCCGATTAAACGTTCGAGGCGATTTTGATAATCAAACCGGAGTTGAAGAAATTTTGGATAATCAGGGAATTATTCAGTTTGATGATGATGATGAGTATCAGCAACAGGTTTTTGGTCGCACTACTTTCAACGAGGTTATAATGAGTAAGACTGCATTGAATCCATTTGTAACATTAAGAGACAGAACAACCATCAGGGTAAGGTTGGTTCCAACAATTGGTAAATTCGAGTCAAATGGATATTTGACCTTAGCTGCTAATTACAATTCCGGGTTCAATACAGCCTACATTAAAGGAGTATCTTCGGTCAATAGTTTGGTACTGGGTGAAGTAACTGTTCAGCAATCTATAGAACAGGGCTATAAGTGTTATCATTTTCTATGCAGTCCTGTAACCATTGATGATTCAGATTTATATACGCTAACCGACCAGTATTCTGACAACACCAATGATTTTTCACATAATTCTAGCTATGCATATCCGGGTTCTCCAATTCCTGATTTTATGCATTATGATGAAACTGAATATGGAACCACTAATAACCTAAGAATGTGGGGTTGGGAGGGAATCTCCACCTCCTACCAAATACAACCCGGGGAGGGAATATGCGCAAAATTTGAAGCTGATATTACAACAGGCTACATTGATTGGGTTGGTTGGGTTAATAACGGAAATATTACTACTCCTACCCTTACCTATACAGGTAATTCACAGCCAACCCTTGATGGAATCAACTTAATCGGTAATCCTTACCCATCCCCACTAGATTGGGCTGAGTATTATGCAGATCAAAGCTCTGGTGTTACAGATTATTTAAGTCCAATTATCTGGATATGGTACGGTAATAATTCCAGTGATCCTTTGGACGGTTTTTTCTATATTTTTGATGCTGATGGTAGTTATAGCCCAACCAACCCCGACCAACTAAATGGAACTGGAGTTTTGGCAATAGGCCAAGGATTTCAAGTTCAGGTAGACCATAACATGACGCTTACCTTTGAGAATGCCCATAGAGCAGAGAGCAATACGGTAGATTTTAGAAGAAATAAAAAGCCGGAGAATACAGTTTTCCTTAAATTAGAAGGTAGCCACAACCAGGACTATTTAACGCTGGCATGGGACGAAAATTTCAAGGACGAATTTGAATTTGGTAAGGACGCTGGAAAAATGATAAACCCTGGAAATAATTTTTATGCCATGGCAGGTTCAGAAAAGTTAATGTTAGATAGGGTTAAGTCACCAACCACACAATCTATTATTCCACTTGGGCTGGATTTGGCTGAAGGAGGAGTGTATAATTTTGTTTGGGAGAATGGAGATATCGATGAGGCTAATTTTATTGTCTATTTTCAAGATAAAGAAAAGAATGTCTTAATTCCTGTTTCAGAGTCATTTTCTTATCAATTTAATGGAAAAGATGGTGAGAATAAGGAAAGGTTTTATTTGATTATAAAAAGCAAATATGCAGTTGAAACTATTGAACCAAATGGAAGAACTGCATATGCATTAATTAATTCAGAAACACTATTTCTGCAATCAGGAACGGTATTAACAGGTCAAGTAGAGGTGAATCTGCTCAATGCAAATGGCTCGCTAATAGCAAGCGAAATTGGTCAATCGTTTAATGGTAAAATTGAAATGTCCATTCCAAACTTACCACAAGGAATTTATTTTGCGAGAATAAATCAAACTGAAACCATCAAAGTTGTAAAGTAATTTTGTTTAACATAAACCAATACAAGGAATGATAAACCCCTTGTATTGGTTTATAAAAAAGAATTTGTTATGAAAAGAAGAATATTGTGTTTTATTTTCGTTTTTTGGGGATTATCCGCTGCAAACGCCCAATTTGGAAATGTTTGGATGTGGGATAATGGTTTGAAGCTCAACTTTAATAACGATACCATGATTTTTTCACCTGCTTGGTTTTCCTCTGGTGTATTGGAGGCTAATGCTGTAATTTGCGATAGTTCCGGAACATTAATGTATTATTCTAACGGCTATGCTGTGAAAGACACGAATTTAGTAGAAATGCCTAATGGAGATTCATTAGGTGGTTCAAATCAATCTCACCAAGGAGCTTTATTTATTCCTCATCCAGGGAATCCAAATTTAACATATTTATTTACTGTAGATAGTCAGAGGTCTTATTATGTTCCAGGCGGAATGGGAGGTCTTACCTATTCGGTCATTGATAAAACATTAAATGGTGGGGCCGGTGATGTCATTACCAAAAGAAATCTTTTATTGGCTCCAGTAAAAGAGAAATTGACCGCCACCAGACATTGCAATGGGGTGGATTGGTGGATTGTAACACATGAATGGAACACAGATGCCTTTTATTCATGGAGGCTAACTCCAAATGGATTGGATACCATTCCGGTAATTTCAAATGTTGGTGTGGTATATCAGGATACCACTGATACGCTAATTAATCCTGTTTCAAGGGGAGACCTAAAGATATCTCCAGATGGAAAATTAATCATTACACAACTATTAAGAGGCTACTATATTGAACTTTTAAGGTTTAACAATGAAACAGGGCAGGTGTTTGATAAAATTTATTCTCAGTACTTTCCTCCAGATTCAACGGGGCCAATAAAAGCGCCCTTTTCCTGTACTTTCTCAAAAACGAGCAAAACGTTGTTTGTTACCTGGGGATATACTGTAGAGTTGGTTCGTTACGATTTGTCATTATTGGATTCAACTGCTATAGAAAATTCTACTTATTCATTTTTTGAGGACTCTATTGCATTCAATGGGAATGGTCCTGTTCAATTGGGTCCAGATGGAAAAGTGTTTTTCATTACCCTTCATAGCCTGACTGGAGGTCCAGGCTTTCTTGATAAAATTGAACATCCTGATTTGCCTTATCCAGATTGTAATATTTCCTATATGGAGACATATTTGAATCCTACCGGATTTACAACTGTTTATCTAGGTCACATGCCTAATTTTCCTGATTGCA
>JBILVQ010000118.1:0-9587 GCA_044370375.1 Bacteroidia bacterium | reverse complement strand
AATAGTTTCCGACCTCGAAGGCACTACCGTCATAATTAAAATCATTCCTGATATGTATGATATATTATCAGGTTCGGTAAAAATGACCTCCATCTTTGGCGCCCCCTTGATCGAAATATCACACAACATCATGCCTGTATGGCAACAAGTGGTGAAACGCGGTATCGACATAGTTGCCTCCATTGCCGTGCTCATAGGTTTTTCTCCGTTTTATTTACTCATTGGTATCATTGTAAAAATGGGGTCTAAGGGTCCGGCCCTCTATTCCCATTCGCGGATTGGCCGTCATGGCAAGCCCTTTAAAATATACAAGTTCCGCAGCATGTACATTGATGCTGAAAAAAACGGACCATCACTTTCGAGCAAAAACGACAGTCGCATCACGCCCTTCGGATTGTTCATGCGCAAAGTTCGTCTTGATGAAATGCCGCAGTTTTATAATGTGCTCATTGGCGAAATGTCTATTGTAGGTCCTCGTCCCGAAAGAAGCTTCTTCATTGAACAAATCGTGAAAGTAGCTCCGCATTACCGGCATTTGCACAAGGTAAGGCCCGGCATCACCTCTTGGGGACAAGTAAAATATGGCTATGCCGAAAACGTAGAGCAAATGGTTGAACGTTTGCGCTACGATATTTTATACATTGAAAACATGAGCTTGGCGGTTGACTTTCGCATCATGATTTATACGGCACTCATCGTCATGCAGGGCCGGGGGAAATAATTCAAAAAATAAAAAGGGGCTTCCCCAGCCGGTAAAAGAATTGTTAGGCTTAGTACCTGGTCCTAAAACATAAAACACTAACAAAAAAGAACAAGGCTGGGTCACGCTTTCCATTCCAAGCGGCCCAAGGCCCACACCAGAAACATTGGCTTACATTCAGAGGGCCGGCTTTCCATTCCAATCGTTAAGCCGTGGGAAAGGGTTTATCTTGTAAGGGCAGAAATTAATGAACAATGGCAGAATTTCCAAAAAATACAAATAATGGAAATTACGGAGGCAGCATAGAAATTATAAAACTCAACAAAAAAGAATTAAAGTTGGCATGGAAAAAAAGCAGGGAACCATACATGGAGGAAATTCTTGTAATGGAGTTGACAAGGCAATAAATGCTAACAAAAAAAAATTTAAGAATTTCGAATTACCATAGTTCACCTTGCAATAAAGTTTGTCACAGTCGCAATTTAGAAGTAAAAAAAATCATTGAAGTTAAACCCAAAAAACAAAAAGCCCCGCTTTCGCGAGGCTTTTGTTGGATTAATCAAAACTTTTTCCATTAATAATAACGCATCCTTACTACGCCTGCCAATTCTTTCGACAAACGGATTACCTGACGGGTATAACCATACTCATTATCGTACCATACGTACAAAATAACGTTCTTTTGGTCTTTTGAAACAATGGTGGCCGGACTATCAACAATAGAGGCACAAGGGTTACCCACTAGGTCGGTTGATACCAGTTCGTTAGAAAAGGAGTATTGAATTTGCTCAACCAATGGTCCATTCAAGGCAGCATCCTTTAAAATTCCATTAACATGGTCCTTATCGGTTGTCTTTTTAATGGTAAGCGAAAGAATGGCCAATGATACATCAGGGGTAGGTACACGTACTGCGTTACCGGTCAATTTTCCGGCCAATTCGGGCAATACCTTGGCAACAGCCTTATCAGCTCCGGTCTCGGTGATTACCAGATTCAACGGGGCAGAACGACCTCTTCTGTATTTGGGATGGTAGTTATCTAATAAATTCTGGTCGTTGGTATAGGAGTGGATGGTCTCAATATGGCCGCGCTCAACGCCCAAAGTGTTTTCTATCACCTGCAACACCGGCACAATGGCATTGGTGGTACAAGAGGCTGCAGAAAAAATAGTTTCATTGCTGTCCCACTGTCCGTTGTTTACCCCAAAAACAATGTTTGGAATATCTCCTTTGCCGGGAGCAGTCAACAATACTTTAGAAACACCCTTCGATTTCAAATGCTGTGATAAGCCTTCACGATCGCGTGAAACACCGGTATTGTCAATCAACAAGGCATCGCTGATGCCAAAGGCTGTATAGTCAATATCAAAAGCGTTTTTGGCGGCAATCATGTGTACCTGATGACCGTTGATGATCAAACATTTGTTTTCAAAATCCTCGATAACGGTACCGGGGAAAGGACCATGCACAGAGTCAACGCGCAATAGGTCGGCTCTTTTCGTAATGTCTTCGTTGGAGTTGCTGCGGGTTACAATGGCGCGTAAACGCAATTGTTCTCCTTTGCCGGCCTGTGCAATCAATTCACGTGCGGCCAAACGACCGATGCGTCCAAAGCCATAAAGCACAACATCTTTGGGTTCAATGCTTTGACCTTTGGCTCCAATAAAATCGTTCAATTGTTTACGAACAAAGTCGCTAACAGTGATACCACTGTCCTTTACTTGCAGCCATTCTGCACCCAAACGGCCGATGTCAATTCTGGCCGGAGCTATTTCTGCAATATCCAAGATGGCAGCCGCAAGGGCCAAAGTATCCTGCAAATTGATAGGCTTTTTTACAATGTTGTGCGCGTAGTGGTGAAGATTAATAATCTCACTGGCACTGCGGTCAACCAATTGGTTTCTGAAAATAATCAATTCAACAGATTTGTCGAACCAAAGTGAACCAATCACCCTGATCAGTTCAACGGCTGCTTTTTCGCCTTGAATCCATTGATCCAATTGTGATTCATAGGCAATTTTTGTGTCGGCTGTACTCATTCAAAAATGGTTTTTTAATTATTTAATCCCCCCCCACGGCCGCGAATTTAAAAAAATATTCAGGGCTGTCTCCAAATCCTTTCAGGAAGCGGAAGACAGCCCTGTCCAATGTGTCATGTTGACACTTATTAACCTAAGTATGCTTTCAGCAAACGGCTACGAGAAGAATGCTTCAGGCGTTTGATGGCCTTTTCTTTGATCTGACGAACTCTTTCGCGGGTCAAATCAAATTTATCGCCAATTTCTTCGAGGGTAAATTCATGGTTATAACCAATGCCATAGAACAATTTTACCACATCTCTTTCTCTTTCGGTAAGGGTAGAAAGTGAACGTTCAATTTCTTTTTGCAGAGATTCGTTGATGAGGGTGCTGTCGGCACGGGGCGAATCGTTGTTTACCAATACATCCAGCAGGGTATTTTCTTCACCCTGAACAAAAGGCGCATCCATGGATACGTGGCGACCACTAACACGAAGGGTATCAGCCACCTTATCTTCACCAATTTCCAAAACTCCGGCCAATTCTTCTGCAGAGGGGGTTCTTTCAAACTCCTGCTCCAATTTAGAAAAAGCCTTGTTGATTTTATTAAGGGAACCTACCTGGTTGAGGGGCAAACGAACAATACGGGCCTGTTCGGCCAAGGCCTGTAGAATGGATTGACGAATCCACCAAACGGCATAAGAAATAAACTTAAAACCACGGGTTTCGTCAAATCTTCTTGCCGCTTTGATCAAACCTAAATTTCCTTCATTGATTAAATCGGGCAAACTCAAACCTTGGTTTTGATATTGTTTAGCCACTGAAACCACGAAACGCAAATTGGCCTTCGTCAGTTTTTCAAGAGCAGTTTGATCACCTTCTCTGATTCTTTTGGCGAGGGCAACCTCTTCTTCGGCACTGATTAATTCTTCGCGGCCGATTTCCTGCAAATATTTATCAAGGGAGGCACTTTCGCGATTGGTAATGGATTTGGTGATCTTGAGTTGTCTCATCGTAGGATGTTAAGATTTAGATGGTTAGATTCTACCTTTTCTGTTAGGGAAACAAACAAAATGCAAATTTAGTTTAAATTTCCGTTAATTTCAAGTTTATTCCTTAACAAGTGAAGGCAGCAATTTTAACGCAACCCATCTCAAAAGGTTACAGTCCGAATCCATAATAAGCCCTAAAACCGTTGGGATAAACTCCTTCAATTAAAACTCCTCCTTTTTTGGTTTCAAGAAATTTCAAATCCTCTGTAGAATTAATCGGGCGTTTATCCACACTCGTAATAATAAAGCCTTCTTTTATCCCTGAACTGGCCAATTTCCCTGCACTCAATTTTAAAATTTTTAAACCGCTTCTGATTCTTAATTTTATTTTTTCTTCATCAGAAACTTGTGAAAAAGTGGCTCCTAAAAAGTTGATTTGATCGCCTTGATTTACCTTTTCCTTTTCTCGAACAAAAAGGGTGGTGGTGTTATTCTTGTTTTTCAGAATTACAGGCAGGCTGATGGCCTTTGCATCCCGCATTACGGTAACCTCTACTTTGTCGCCCGGGCGGTATTTTCCAACCTGCTCCTGCAATTCAGGGGAGCTGTTGACTTCAGAATCGCCCACTTTCATGATGATATCGCCTTCTTGGATTCCGGCATTGGCAGCGGCACCATCATCGGTAATGCCTGAAACATAAACCCCTTTGAATTCTTTGATTCCCTTTTCTTCGGCCAAACGGTTGTCGATATCGCGGATGCTCACCCCAATATAGGCACGTTGAACGGTTCCAAATTCAAGCAAATCCTTAATTACTTTCTTCACCATGTTTACCGGAATGGCGAAAGAATAGCCGGCATAAGAGCCTGTGTTGGAGGCAATGGCCGAATTTATGCCCACCAATTCTCCACGGGTATTCACAAGCGCTCCGCCTGAATTACCGGGATTGACAGCGGCATCGGTCTGAATAAAAGATTCAATAGGAAACATACCACGGTTGGGGTCTCCTTCCAGCACATTAATATTTCTACCCTTTGCACTCACAATCCCTGCGGTTACGGTAGAGGTCAAATTAAAGGGGTTACCAACTGCGAGCACCCATTGGCCAACCTTAACATCATCAGAATTTCCGTAAGTTAAATAAGGCAAATTCTTCTCTTCAATTTTCAGCAAGGCCAAATCGGTGGTAGGGTCGGTGCCCACGAGTTCAGCAACATAGGTCTTGCGATTGTTCAGCACCACTTCAATTTTGTTTACACCTTGAATAACGTGGTTGTTGGTTACCACATAGCCGTTTTCGCTTACAATTACCCCGCTGCCGCTACCGGAAGGCACATCTGGATTATAGCGTTGGCGGTTATCAAAAAAGAAATTAAAAAAAGGATCTCCTTGAAATTGGTTGTTGAAACTATCCTCGCGCCCGTAGGTTTTGATATGAACCACCGAATGAACTGTCAATTCGGCAGCAGGTTCAAAACTAACCGAAGGACCGCCATCGGGCGTAAAGTTAACCACACGCGCAGGAGCATTGTAAGTAGCTGCCGGGGCGTAATGACCGGAATTGGACTGGCTGTAGAAAAACACCGCAGCACCGGCAAAACCGGCCAGTACTGAAGCAACTAAGGTTAAAAATCTGTTTTTCATATTCATTGATTGTTGGCAGGGTAATTTCAAAAAGTATGCCCCTGCTGTGCGAAATTCGTTAATAAAATTTAAAGGAAGCCAGGTTTTGTTTTTTTTAATTTCAGAAGGCAACTAAAAAAAACTGTTGCCAAGCATTACAAACAGACGATGCAATTGAATTAAGCAATTATATTTGTAGCACTTTTAGCATGAATCCCCGAAAATCCATTTGGTATTATTTTTTTGCAGGAATCGCGGTTGGCGCGATTGGAGGTGGTTTTCTGGTTTACTTTGGATCCATGCAAGCCAATCAGGACAAGGTTTCTGTAAATTTAGTGCCCGGTATTATCCGCGATGTAATGGATATGATGCGAAAGGATAAGGATTCGGATGAAATTTTGGCAGAAAAAGAAAACAATGGTTTATCAAACACTGCAATTCAAAAATCTTCTGAATTAAACTTACAATCCAATGATAGCAGTGCTTCGGATGGAATATCTTCGAGCCCCGACAGCAGTCTTCAGGAGGAGGATGGCGGAGAAATTATTATTAAAAGAGACGAGTTTTTGGTCTCTGCTCCTATTGAAATCATCAACCTGGACCATAAGCCATCCAACAAAGGTCAGCTAAAATCAGATTCTTTGCTAGCGCAGAACAGCGGAATCAAAGATCAAAATAATGAATCTGCCAAGGAGGCAAAATTCAAATATGAAATTGAGTATTGGCAAAGTCCGGTCAATTACCGTGGCTACCGTTTGGGTGTCAATAAATTTGTATTTTTCGGGATGGATCCTGATGAGCCTCTGAATGCCTATTACTGGAGAGGAAACTTCTATCTCAAATGGAGAGATGGTTTTTATTTGCTCGAAGAAAATGAAAGCTTTTCATCTTTCGAAAAAGTAAATCAACCCGAACTAATTTCACTAACAAAAAAATAATTGGAACTGAATTTCTACAAATACCACGGTGCAGGAAACGATTTTATTCTTGCTGATAACCGAAAGGGTCAATGCTCCGGATTAACAGATGAGCAAATTCAAAATCTTTGTCACCGTCAGTTTGGCATTGGTGCCGATGGATTGATTCTGATTCAGAACATGGATGATTTTGATTTCAGAATGATTTATTACAATGCCGATGGAAAAGAAGGCAGCTTTTGCGGCAATGGGGCCCGTTGCGCAGTTTCCTTCGCATTACAAATTGGCATATTGAGAAGCATGGATGCCAAATTTGTTGCAGCCGACGGGGGGCATTTTGCTACCATTACGCCTAATGGTATTAAGGTAAGCATGCGTGTTGAAGGCAGCATCAAAAAAACCACCAAGGGAATTATTTGTCATACCGGCTCACCACACATTGTTGTTTTTACCGAAGATCTTGAAGATTTGGATGTAGTTTCGAAAGGACAAAAATTAAGGAACAGCAAAGACTTTGTTAAGGAAGGAATCAATGTAAATTTTGTGGAAGAAAAGCCGGGCATGTTGCTCATCAGAACTTACGAGCGTGGGGTTGAAAATGAAACCCTTTCTTGCGGAACCGGTGTAACTGCTGCTGCTTTGGTCTTTGCCAGTGAAAAAGGACTGACCAAAGGTCCGGTGATTTTACAAAGTCGTGGAGGTGAATTGAGAGTAGAATTTGAAAAATCGAAAAAAGGTTTCGAAAATATTAGTCTGGAAGGTCCGGCCGAATTTGTTTATCAAGGAAAAATAAAATGCTAAACAAAGATTTTGTTTTTGTGGATGGCAAAGCAATTCCTGATGCAAGGGCCTTAAGCAACTACTTAAAAAATCGCGTTTACTTTTTTTTCGGTGATCATCCTTACCTTCCCAACACCTTGCTTGGCTATGGCGATAAGGTGTTTTATAATTATCGTGGACAAGATAAAATTCAGGAAGATTTGCATCAGCTCCTCTCCTATTTTCCGGAAGAAAAACAAAGTCTGTTTTTGTTTCAACCGATCTCCATTGATTTGCATGGCATTGAGGCCGGACAATGGTTAGAAGACAGCATTGCCGATCATTTTGAGCATGCCAAAAATATTCCACCACAGACCTTTGAACAAACTGCCATCCATAGGGTATTGGAAGAGCTCTTTGATGAGGGACCCTTAAACCCAGTTGATATGAAAGCTTGGCTTTATTGGCTGCAATGGACAGGCCTGCTGCTTCCACCCTTGCATGCACCAGCTTGTCCGGAAGGCGATTTAAGACTCTCTGATTTCATCAATAGCAATAAAACCAATCCAACACCATTTACCTGATTATGCAAGCGAAGGCGATTACCGAGACCCATTTCCAATTAAAGGGTCAAACAGGGTTTTACAAAGGAAAAGTTCGTGATGTTTATTTTTTGAACAACGGAAAAATGGTGATGGTAGCGAGCGACCGCATATCGGCTTTTGATGTTATTCTACCAAAGGGAATTCCATACAAAGGCCAAATGCTCAATTTAATTGCCCAGCATTTTTTAATCAACACAGCCGACATTGTTCCTAATTGGCTGGAAGCCTGTCCGCACCCCATGGTTTCAATTGGAAAAAAATGTGAACCCATTCGCATCGAAATGGTGGTGAGAGGACATTTAAGTGGTCATGCCTTAAGAACCTACCAAAGCGGATTGCGCAGCATTTGTGGTGTTGATTTAGCGGATGGATTAAAAGCCCACCAAAAACTACCAGCACCAATCATTACCCCAACCACCAAAGCAGAAGCGGGTCATGATGAAGACATCAGCAAAGAGCAAATCATAGCACAAGGATTGGTTGAAAAAAACCTTTACGAACAATTAGAAAAAATTTCACTGCAATTGTTTCAAAGAGGCAGTGAAATGGCTGCAGAGCGCGGATTGATCCTGGTAGATACCAAATACGAATTTGGTTTGCACGAAGGAAAGATTTTGTTGATGGATGAAATTCATACACCGGATTCATCGCGGTATTATTATGCTGAAGGATTTGATGCCTGTGTTGAAAAGGGCGAAACGCCAAGACAATTATCGAAAGAATTTTTGCGTGAGTGGTTATTATCTGAAGGTTTTATGGGGAAAGAAGGACAAAGCATACCGGAGATGACCGAAGAAAGGGTGAACATGATCAGCGAGCGATATCTTGAATTGTTTGAAATCATCAGCGGAAAAAAATTAGACAAAAACAGCAGCGATTACAATACAGAGGCGATTGAAAAAAGCATCTCGGCCTATTTGGGATAAAGATGGAAAAGCCCTTTCGGTTTAAACAATTTGAAGTTGACCAAAATGGTGCAGGTTTTAAATTTACAACCGACTCCTTATTGCTTGGAGCCCTTGCTCCTGTTGAAGCAGCGAAAAGTATTCTGGAAATAGGACCGGGCACCGGTGTTGTTTCGTTGATGTTGGCACAACGTTGCCCGGCTTCGGTATTTGCCATAGAAATAGACGAAGACTCAGCTCGGGTTGCGGCCAATAATTTCAGCAAAAGTCGTTGGAAAGAACGATTAACCTTAAGGCAGGGAGATGCCACCCAATACCAATTAGAGAGCGAATCAAAGGTTGATTGGGTGGTTTGCAATCCACCCTATTTTTCTGATTCGATGTTGTCGGAAGATGAGAGAAAAAACAGAGGGCGGCATCAACAAAGTTTAAATCCGGCTACCTTGTTAGAAAGCTTCATCAGGTTGAGTCATGAAAAAGGAAAACTATTTATTATTTCAACACCTAGCTATGTGCAGGAGTTAATGGGTTTAGGGATGATGAAAGGATTGTGGTGTCGTAACATCATTGATTTATATAGCAAGCCCGGGAAAGAAGCCATTCGGCAATTGCTGTGGATTCAAAAAGAAAACTGCATGCTTTCGCGAGAATCCTTTTTTATTCGCGATGAGAAGAATCAGTATTCAATCGAATACAAAAATGCATTGAAGGATTTTCTTTTGAAAGTGGAATAAGGGTAACCATTTGATTTCAAATAACTTAAATCAAAATAAGAAAATAACTAAACTATCAAAGGAAAAAGTTACCGTAAAGCATAATTTAATTTAAAAATCCTTCTAAAAAATTTCTTCCAAATGTTAAAAATTCTTGTTTTTTAAAAAAATATTAATAACTTTACGTCAACAATAAATAAGTTAAAATTATGTTACCAAATATTTCATCTTCACTTATCAGGTTTGTAATTGCCTTAATCTTTACCCTGAATTTTATTGTAGTTAATGCACAAAGCCATTTTGCTTGCTCCAACGCAAAATTATTCACCGGAGTTACTTTTTTAGATACTGCAGA
>JBILVQ010000117.1:0-9620 GCA_044370375.1 Bacteroidia bacterium | reverse complement strand
GTTCCAGTTCTTCAACCCTTCACGAACGACTTTGGCCATGGATTGTTCATCAAAACTATTCCAGTAATGAGCAAGAGATCCGCCAATTTCAGGCAAACTGGTAAGGTTGGAGCAGAAGGCAGGTTTTCCGAAGTAAAAGGCTTCAATTAAAGGTAATCCAAAACCTTCACTAATAGAGGGGAATAAAAAAGCTGAACAATGCTCATAGAACCAAGACTTGGCAGGTTCACTTATCTCGCCAGGAAAGTATACCCTGTTTTCTAGCGACAAACTTTTTACTAATTTTATTATACTCTTAGCATAATCAGATGATTTGTTCCCAGCAATAACGAGATCCATTTCAGGAAAATACTTCATGAAAGGAATAAGGACCTCAAAATTCTTTTTTGCTGAAATTACCCCAAGGCTAAAAAAAAAAGGATTTCGAGGAACACCGCTTTCAGGTCTTTTTGAAGGCAAAGGCAAGCATAATCCATTATGGATAACTTTGGTGCTTTGCATAGGGTACTGCAGGTGCTTTAAAAAATCTTGTCTTGAGAAATTCGATATAAAGGCAAGTGCGTTTGTTCTTTTCACCTTTTTTTTCAATGCCAATAACTTCAATGTTTTTTTGAACCAGCCATATTTGTAAAGAAAATTAAGATCATGAATGGTCATGACAATTTTTGCCGCTTTAATTTTGCAATTGGATTCCTGGTGAGGGCGGTGAAGAAGTGAAATGTTGGCAGGCAAAGCCGATGAATCTGCAGAAAAAAAATATTGGGCTTGACTTCCGAAAACGCCATCAAATTGTGGAGGAACCAAAAAATGCAATTGAAATCGTTGGTTGTTTTGTTCAACCAAAGCTTTCCCAAGATGAAAACAAAACTGACCTAATCCGGAATTAAGGTTTTCAAGTTTTAAAAAATCAATAACAACTACCGGCAAATACATCATTTTGATTTGTGAGCAAGATCAAAAAGGAACTTTTGGCGAAGAGCAATTCCTTTGGCAGAAACGAGACAAATTTTGAAGCCTGATAATCCGTCTAAAATCCCGCCCTTCAGCAGATAATCGCGAAGGAAACGAATGGCGGGTCCAAAAAATCTCTTTAAAAACGAATACTTCCTTCCCGAACCGAATGCTTGTATTGCCCAAAGTCTAGCAAACTTTTCAGTTTGCATGAAATGTTCTTCAGGCGTATAGTAGCTAAAATGTAGGCAATTGCCGTCCAATTTAACAATTTGCGTTTCGGTTGATGAAGTTGGTGCTAGTACCTCGTGAATATCTCCTTTCCATTGGAATTGATTTCGGTTAAAAACTCTGAATTTAAAATCCGGATACCAACCGCAATGCCGAATCCATTGGCCGCAATAATTGGTTAAACGGTTAAACCCGGCGGGTGCGGGAGACAATTTTTCTTTCCATTTTTGGAGGGAATCAATCAGGGGTGGAGACAATTCCTCATCGGCATCCAAAGATAAAATCCAATCGTTGGATGCCAAGGTGTTTGCATGGTTTTTTGAAGCAGCGTAACCCATCCACCGGGCTGGAAAAAATCTGACCTTAGGGAAAGATGCTGCAATAATGGCAGTTTGGTCGGTTGAAAAACTATCCAGCACCACAATTTCATCAGCCACAGTTTGTAAAGACTTTAAACAACGGGCAATGTTCCGCTCCTCATTGAAGGTAATCACCACAGCGGTGAGAGGAATATAACTTTGAGAAGGCACTTGAATTACCAGTCAGCCTTTACATTTGCCCCCGTTTCTGCCATAGCCTTTTGAAGGGCGTCTAAAATAATGGTCACCTGTTCTTCCACTTGTTTCAGGTAAGAGGCGTATTCTGGATGTCCTTTGGAATATTTGGGGTCGGTCCATCGTTCAATGGGGAAAGAGGAGGTTTGTTTCCATTGAATATTGGTCAATTCGTAACGATATCGGCCATCCTTACAAGTTACCCTCAATTTGTACTCAACGAGTCCGGCATCGGTTTTGGCACCCTTTTCTGGAATATTGAAAATTTTGAACCGATGAGCAATTAATAATTCCTGGGAAGCATCATTTTGTTCTTTAATAACTTCTTTTGGATTTTTATAATATTTATTTACCCAAGAAATCAACCTCCTGTATAATTCCTGGTTGTTGCCATTGGGCTGCTGTACAACCTTTTCGAAAGAAAAAAGTCCGGTTTCGTTGTTCTTGGGCAAGTCGGTTTGGGCCACAGAAACCCCAAAAAAAAGGCATACTGTGAGCGCAACAAGGCCTTTTTGAAGTGTTGTTTTCATTGAAAATCGTTTAGTTTTAAGAAAATTCGGGCATGAAAATAATTAAAGTATCGCTAAACTTTTGTTTTTTCGCCTATTAAATATATTTTTGCACCACCAAACCATAATGGTACCTAGAAATCCAAATTTCAAAAAATGAAAAAAATCGCCTACCTTTCACTACTGTTAACCATTACCTTAGTTGGGGGAGTTTTCGCTCAGGCTCCAGATTTCGCAAAGAAATTCTCTGATGCCGAATACCACCTTCAATACCAGAACTATGCTGAGGCCTTGCCGCTATACGTAGAATTAGCCGATGCAGACCCCAACAACGCCAATGTGAACTACAAAGCTGGTTTTTGTTACTTAAAAACTGCAGGGCAAAAAGCAAAAGCTATTTCTTACTTGGAAAAAGCTGTTACCAACGCTTCCAGAAACTATGAGGAGTTTGCCGCAACCGAAAAACGCGCTCCGGAAGTTGCATTTTATGACTTGGGTTCAGCTTATCAGCTTACCAATCAGTTTGATAAAGCAACTGACATGTTTACCAAATACAAAAACTTAATTGGAACAAAAGATAAAAAGCTTTCTGCCGAGGTAGATCGTCAAATTGCCATTTGCCAATTTGCTTCTGCCAGCATGAAAAGCCCTAAAAACATCACTATAAAAAATGTTTCAGGGGTAAATTCAAAATTTCCTGATTATGAACCGGTTTTAACTCCAGACGAGTCTAGTTTACTTTTCACCTCTAAGCGCGAAGGTTTTGGAAATTACCAAAACATTGATGGTCAATACTTCGAAACTGCCTTTATCAGTAATTTGAAAGACGGAAAATGGAGCTCTCCAGTATTGCTTTCACCCAACATCAATGTGGATGAAAACGATGGAATTCTTTCTGTTAATGCTGATGGACAAATTGCATTGGTTTACAGAGATGATCAAAAAAATGGTAACATCTGGTTATCTGAAGCCAAAGGCGAAACATGGAATACACCTGTTGAATTGGGTGCCAACATCAACAGCAAGTACAAAGAGCGCGGAGCTTGTCTGAACCCTGAAGGTACCATCATCTTTTTTGTAAGCGACAAAAAAGGTGGAATTGGAGGAACTGATATTTATATGTCTGAAAAAGGAAGTGATGGAATTTGGGGGCCTGCCACCATTGTTAAAGACCTAAGCACAGAATACGATGAGGGTTATCCTTATCTTGCTTCTGATGGAAAAACATTTTATTTCTCTTCTGAAGGTCACGAAACAATGGGTGGAATGGACATTCTGATGTCAACCTTTGATGCTTCTACCAAGTCTTTCAGCAAGCCGGTAAACTTAGGTTATCCATTGAATACGCCAGAAGATGAAACCTCTTTGGTAATGTCACTTGACGGAAAAACAGCTTATTTTTCTTCTACAAGAAGCGACACCCAGGGTGGTGAAGATATTTACATGGCCACATTCAACGACAAGGCACCGGTTGCCATGACGATTTATAATGGTACCATTATTAACAACGTTGACCCTACCGCCACTGTATTCCCAACCTGTAAAGCAACTGTTACCAGCATGACCGGTTCAGGAGCAAGCAAGACTTATATTGCTAACTACACTACCGGTAAATTTAAATTTGCAGTTAGTCCGGGTGCAAAGTACTCTGTAAAGGTTGAAGCTGACGGAAACCCAATCTTTTCAGAAGACCTTGATTTAACTGCATCAAGTGGATTTCAAGAGATTAACCGCGACATAAAGTTGAACCCTACCATTCTTACCGAGGCAGAAAAAGCTGCGCTTGAGGCAGAAAAAGCCGCTAAAAAAGCTGCGGCTGAGGCTGCTGAACAAGCTGCGGCTCAAGCGGCTCAGGCTGCTGCAAAAGCCGAAGCGGAAGCCGAAGCTGCTGCCAACGCTAAAGGTGGAAAAGGCTCAAAGAACGCCAAAGACAAAAACGGAAAAGATGGCAACAAAAAAGTTAATCCAAACAGTTTACCATTAGCTGCTGTTTAATTTAAAACCAACTTTAAATACAATGCTACTGATGTTGCTGCATCGAAAGACTTTAACGACTTTATTAAAGGAGTTGCTGCCAAGATTAAAGATGGCCAGTCGGTAACTATTAACATTGAAGCCAGTGCATCTCAGGTTCCAACCACCAAATTTGGCACCAATGAAAATCTTGCCAAATCACGTGCAGAAAGTGCAAAAACCAAAATTATCAATGCCCTAAAAGCAAAAGGAGTAGATACTTCCAAAATTACATGGGGTAAAATGGATGCTTTGGTTCAAGGTCCTGAATACAACAAAGACTTTAACGAAAGAAGAGCTGAGTACGAAAAATTCCAATATGTGGATGTAACCATCAACTAGTTACAAAACCATATCGTAAAAAAAGCAGGGTAATTCCCTGCTTTTTTTATTTTATATTAACCCTTCCTTAACAGAAGAACTTTATATTTGTACTGCAGGTTAAGAATTATGAAAAAACAAAATCTCATTCTTAAAGGGATGTTTGCGCTGTTATTTTTTTTCAGCGTATTACCCTTTGAGATCATTGCGCAAGTTGATCCTATTGCAGAGGGAAAAAAGAATTTCGATTCCAGAAATTATAAAGTTGCACTTCGTTATTATTTGGATGCGTACAAGGCCAACCAAAACGATCTTGACATCAATTCGAAGATTGCACAATGTTATTTAAATTCCAATATCGACAAATCAAAGGCTTTACCCTACATAGAGTTTGTAACCAAACAAGCAAAATTCGAACCTGAAAATTTATTCTTCTTGGGAAAGGCCTATCATCACTCGTTAAAATTTGACGAAGCTATAGCGGCCTATCAACGCTACATTGCAGCAATGGAAAAGAAAGAAAAGGAGATTAAAGCTGCGCAAAGAGAAATTGAAATTTGCAACAATGCAAAAAGTATTGTCAAAAATCCGCTAAACGTTTCTTTCGAAAATGCAGGAAGAAAAGTTAACTCAGAATTCGCAGATTATTACCCTTTTACCCCTGGTAATGGCTCTTTGATTGTTTTTACTACCAGAAGGAAAGGAAATACCGGAGGTGTTATTGATATGGATGGTTATTATACGAGTGAGATCTACATTTCTGAATTTAAAAATGCTAGCTGGTCGAAGTCAAAAAACATTGGTGTAAAACTCAATACGGATTATGATGAGGAAGCCGTTGGCCTAAGTAATGATGGCAAAAATTTAATTGTTTACATTGACCATGAAGATACTTATGGAGATTTGTATCTTTCTAAATGGGAAAAATCAGGATATCAGCTTGCAGTTGACGTTGGACCAACAGTTAATACTAATAAATTGGAGACTGCAGGATTCACAAACAGTGATAACTCCATACTATTGTTTTCAACTTTCAAATCAGGCGGAAACGGAGGTAGCGATATATGGATGGCCAAAAAACTTCCTAACGGTGAATGGGGTATTGCAGAAAATCTAGGAACAGAAATCAATACACCCTACGATGAGGATTTTCCGATAATTTCTGACGATGGAAAAACGCTTCATTTTGCTTCCAACGGTCATAATACAATGGGTGGATTTGATGTTTTCACCAGCACATGGGACGAAACCTCAGGTAAATGGTCAACCCCAAAAAACCTAGGATATCCAATCAATGATACCTATGACAACATGGTTGTTTCTTTCCTGGATAATGGAAGAGAAGCCTACCTTTCAACTTTCAGAAATGATAGTTACGGAGATCTGGATATTTATATGGTAACCTTTAATAATGTTGAGCCAAAACAATCTGTTTTGCAGGTAAAAGCATTTAGTGGTGATACCTCAAAAGTAAATCCTGGCGTAAAGCTTACCGTTAATGCATTACCTGGGAACTCAAATTACGGCAGTTATAAAACCAAAAAGAATGGAACCGCTGCTGTTGTATTAGATGCAGGCAAATACTCAATTACTGCTGAGGCCAACGGTTTCAAAACTGTAACCAAAGAAATTGCAGTAGACAATAAAAGAGTATTTACCGAAAAAATACCTTTTCAAATTATCATGGAAGGAACTGCCACCGCAGATCCTAAAAAAGATTCTAAAACGAAAACCGGGGATAAAAAGAAAGAAGCAACACCGGAAGACAAATCAAAAACCAAAACAAAACCAAAGAAAGGTTGATCATGAATTTAAAATTAAATAAACCTTTGGTTGTTTTTGATTTAGAAACTACCGGCACCAACGTTGCCAGCGATAAAATTGTTGAAATTAGCCTACTGAAAATGTTGCCGGATGGCAGCAGTATTTCTAAAACACAACGAATCAATCCGGGCATACCCATCCCTGAAAAAACATCACTCATTCACGGAATTTATGATAATGATGTTAAAGACTGCCCCTCTTTTAAAGAATACGCTGGTACCCTTTACAAGTTTATTGAACATTGCGATTTGGCCGGTTACAATTGTATTCGTTTCGATATTCCCTTGTTAGTAGAAGAGTTTTTAAGATGTGAAATTGATATTGATATTCTTTCAAGAAAAATTGTGGATGTTCAAAATATTTTTCATCAAATGGAGCAAAGAACTCTTGGAGCAGCCTATAAGTTTTATTGCAAAAAAGAACTCATCAATGCGCACAGTGCAGAAGCAGATGTGCTTGCAACTTATGAGGTACTGATGGCGCAGATTGAAATGTATAAAGACCGTGAAATGCTTGATGCCAAAGGCAAAAAATATATTCCAGTAAAAAACGAGGTAAACGCCTTGCACGATTTTACCAACAACGGAAAATTTGCTGATTTGGCAGGTCGAATTGCCTTCAATGATAAGGGACAGGAAATTTTTAACTTCGGCAAGCATAATGGCAAAGCGGTTGTGGATGTACTTAAATCTGAGCCGAGCTATTATGCATGGATGTTGAATGGCGATTTCCCTTTGTACACCAAAAAAATTCTAACCGGCATAAAACTTCGCGAGTTCAATAAAAAATAAAAAGGTGAAAAACCTTCTTCTAGGGCCTGCATTCCCTTACCGCGGCGGCATTGCCAATTTTAATGAAGCACTCTGCGAGGCATTCCTAAAAAACGGAACGCAAAGTGAAATCATTTCATTCATCAAACAATATCCCGATTTCCTCTTCCCGGGCACCACACAATTCGACTACAATCGAAAAGCTCCTGAACTAGTCATTACCCCCAAAATACACGCCTATAACCCAATCTTATGGCCTTCGGCCGCACGCTACATGCTGGAAGCAAAGCCCGACTATTTGTTAGTACGATTTTGGTTGCCGCTGATGGGACCCAGCTTAGGAAGTATTTTAAGATTGGTGAAAAGAAAATCGAAAGTTCCTATCATTGCCATCACCGACAATATCATTCCCCACGAAAAAAGGAAAGGTGACAAAATTTTCACACAATACTTCGTCAATTCCTGCGATGGATTTGTAGCCATGTCGAAAGCTGTATTAAATGACTTAACACAGTTTACCCCTAACCCCAATAAAATATTCCATCCTCATCCTATCTATCACATTTTTGGGGATCCAATCAGCAAAAAAGAGGCGCAGGCGAATTTACAAATTGATGCCTCCTTTCAATACCTTCTGTTTTTTGGTTTTATCAGAAACTACAAAGGCCTTGATTTAATTTTAGAGGCCATGAAAGAAATTAGCGAAAAAATCCCTACGCTAAAACTGATTGTGGCCGGTGAATATTATGAAGACGCAACACCCTATTTGGATATTATTAAAAAGCATCAACTTGAAAACAGTGTTTTAATGCATACCCATTATATTGCTGACGATATGGTGAAAAATTACTTTTCGGCATGTAGCCTGGTTGTTCAACCTTACAAAAGTGCCACCCAAAGTGGTGTTACCCAAATTGCCTATCATTTCAACAAGCCCATGGTAGTTACAAAGGTTGGAGGATTGGCGGAAATTGTTCCACATGAAATTTGTGGCTATGTGGTTGAGCCTGAACCCAAAGCCATTGCGGGTTCCATTCTTGACTATTTTACCCATAGCCGAGAAGAGGCAATGACACAAAATTGCATAAAAGAAAAAGAAAGGTTTCAATGGTCGAGTATGGTAAAAGCCATAGAGGGTCTGGTTGAAAAAATCAAATGAATCAGATATCTTAATCATTCCGTCCTTTTACTTATTATTCATTTCTAGGGGCTAAACATCCCAATTGCTTTTCAAACAACGCTATTTGGCTCGTTTATTGTAAATTTGCAGAGATTATGGAAACCCTGAGCCGCAATAATATTTTCCTTGTTTTTTTTATGTTTTTTGCATTGCTATGCCACGCATTGCCTGTTGCAGGACAAGAATTAAACAAAATTGACGAAAAAGGCAAAAAGCAAGGCCCATGGGCAAAAACAGATGAAAAGGGCAAGCTCAAATACAAAGGACAATTTAAAGATAACTTGCCGGTTGGCAGGTTTGAATACTATTATCCGAATGGAAAAACCAAGGCGATTTCAAATTTTTCGGATGGTGGAAAAATATCACACACCGAATTTTTCAATGAAAACGGAACCATCAAAGCAAGGGGAAAGTACATTGAGGAAAAAAGAGACAGCATTTGGCATTTTTATAGTGACTCAGGAAAATTAATCCGTTCGGAAGGATACGTGAACAATTTGTTAAACGGGGCCTCCAAGACCTTTTACCCCAAAGGAGGTCTCTGTGAAATAACCCATTGGACCGACAGCATAAAAAATGGAGAATGGAAACAGTTTTTTGAAAACGGCATGCTGAAAAGCGAAGGCCACTATGAAAAAAATTTATTGGAAGGCAAAGTGACCAACTACCATTCAAACGGGAAGAAAAGCGGTACCGGAAAATTCAGCAATGGGTTAAAAAGCGGATGGTGGACCTATTTTGATGAAAATGAAATTCCTACATTCTATGAAAGGATAACCGGTGGCGAAATTGATTCGCTTCGTTATTGGAATGGCACCTTTGAGGAAACGTATCCTAACGAGATTCCCAAATCGAAATACACTTACAAAAACGGCAAAAAACACGGAGGATTTGTTGAATATTACAATCAGGGAAAATGGTATTTTGAACAAAAAACCAATGACAATGGTTTTCCTGAAGAAAGTGTTAGAAAACTAAAAGACTCACAAAAAAGCAAGGAAGGAAATTATTGGGAAGGTGAATTGAATGGCACCATTATTTACTACCAAAAGAATGGAAAAATTGAAAAAAAAGAGACCTATAACAAGGGCGTAAGAATAAGCGGGCATGAGTAAAAAAGGAAAAATATTGGTGGCGATGAGTGGTGGCATTGATAGTTCGATGGCTGCTTTAATGTTGCACGATGAAGGCTATGAAGTGATTGGAATTACCATGAAAACCTGGGACTACGAAAGCTCAGGCAGTGGAAAAAAAGAAACCGGCTGCT
>JBILVQ010000008.1:0-30048 GCA_044370375.1 Bacteroidia bacterium | reverse complement strand
TCCTAATACTTTGAACGTTTGGTTTTGTAAATCAACATCCTTCATTCGTAGCCCCAGTAATTCGGATAATCGAATTCCGGTCCTGTAGAAGGTTTCAATAATTAATTTGTCGCGCTGCCCTTTAAAGTCATCTCCAAATTCAAGATGATCAAGCAAATTGAAAGTAGCACTTTGGTCAACAAATACCGGTAGTTTTTTGGCTGTTTTGGGTCCTGTTATTTTTCTTGTTGGATTTTCACTGACCATTCCTTCCTTCAACATAAAACGGAAAAAAGAGCGGAGTGCCGAAATTTTTCTATTTACACTTCTTGGATCCAGACCTGTATCCATAAGAGAAACAATCCAGGATCGAATGAGCATGTAGCTCCACTCACGAGGATTTGAAACCTCAAACTGCTCTTGGGCAAATTGATTTATTGCTGCTAAATCCTGCTGATAAGCCTTTACTGAATGCTCCGAAAACCTTTTGGTAAATCGGAGATACTGGAGAAATTCCTCAGTTTCGGACATAAAAAAATACCTTCGGGTTGAACCCAAAGGTATTTAAGTATTTTAAGGAAGTAAATAACCCTGTAAAAAGTTATTAGTCCAGAGCAGTTCTTAATTGCTGGCGGTAAATTGCCTTAATTTTTTGCTCACGAGCCTTAACAGAAGGTTTGGTGAATTTTTGTCTTTCACGCAAAGCACGAATTAAACCGGTTTTTTCGATTTTTTTCTTGAATTTCTTCAGGCTCTTTTCGATGGGCTCTCCATCTTTTACTGGAACAATGATCATGGTCGAATTTTAGTTCTTAATTGGGGAGGCAAATATAATAAATTTTTTATTTCAAAATTTCTCTTGCAATAACTAATTTTTGAATTTCTGAGGTTCCTTCTCCAATGGTGCATAATTTGGAGTCACGATAGAATTTTTCAACTGGGAAGTCTTTCGTATATCCATACCCTCCAAAGATTTGAACGGCCTCAGTACTTGCTCTTACGGCCACTTCTGAGGCATAATATTTGGCAAAAGCACTCTGACGGGTTACTTTTTCACCACGATTTTTCAGGTCAGCTGCTTGAAAAGTCAATAATTCCGCGGCTTCAATTTCGGTGGCCATATCTGCTAACTTGAAAGATATGCCTTGAAAATTCGCGATTGGTTGGCCAAATTGCTCCCTTTCCTTTGCATATTTAACGGCAGCCTCAAAGGCCCCTTTTGCTATTCCAAGTGATAATGAGGCAATGGAAATTCTTCCACCATCCAGGATTTTCATGGCCTGGATAAAGCCATCGCCTACCTTTCCAAGTATCTGACTTTCATGGACTTTGCAGTTATCGAAAATCATTTCAGCGGTTTCTGATGCTCTCATACCCAGTTTATTTTCTTTTTTTCCTGCATTAAAACCGGGAGTTCCTCTTTCAACAATAAAGGCTGTCATTCCGTGAGAATCTAGTAATTCTCCGGTTCTAGCAATTACCACAGCTACATTTCCAGTAATTCCATGGGTTATCCAGCATTTTGTTCCGTTTAAAACCCAATATTCACCTTCCTTTTTGGCCACACATTTCATTCTCATGGCATCTGAGCCAGTATTAGGCTCAGTTAATCCCCAAGCACCAATCCATTCTGCTGTTGCTAGCAGTGGCAAGTATTTCTTTTTTTGCTCCTCGTTGCCAAAGGCCAAAATGTGACCAGTACAAAGTGAATTGTGAGCCGCCATGGAAAGACCAATAGAGCCACAAATTTTCGATAACTCTGTAATGGCGGTAACGTACTCAAAGTACCCAAAGCCCGAGCCTCCGTATTCTGTTGGAACCAAAACCCCCATCAGCCCCAATTCTCCTAACTTCTTAAAAACCTCAACCGGAAAGGTTTGGTTTTCATCCCACTCCATCATTTTGGGTTTTATATGTGTCTCGCCAAAGGCTTTCACCATATCAGCGATCATTTTTTGATTTTCATTCATCGAAAAATCCATAATTCAGTTCTTTTTTTAAACGATGGCGAATTTACTATTTTCAATTGAATTGAGGTGTTAATTTAAAATTCTATTAAACTATGCACCCTGCCGGTAAATTTTTCGAGTAATTTTCTACCATCCAAAAATTTTAATTCCACAAGAAATGAGAATCCAATCAATTCTGCCCCCTGCAGTTTTACCAATTGTGCTGCTGCTTCTGCGGTTCCTCCGGTTGCCAATAAATCGTCATGTACCAAAACTTTCATGCCGCGTGCAAGGGCATCTTCATGCATTTCAATTTCAGCGGTTCCATATTCGAGCGCATATTTTAGCCTAACTGTTTTATGCGGCAATTTTCCTGCTTTCCGTATTGGGATAAAGGGAATCCCAAAGTGCTGTGCTATCATGATTCCAAACAAAAAACCTCTGCTTTCAATGCCAATGATGGCATCTGGCTTTTCGTGATCGAAATTCATGCCTATTTCTTTTACAATTTCCTTACAAAGGGCTGAATCTTTAAGGATTGGAGTGATATCTTTAAAGAGGATACCCGGTTTGGGAAAGTCTGGTACATCTCTAATCGCCTCATCTAGTTTTTCACGAATCGTTTTTTCCATTGATTGCTTTTTTAGGATTTCAATGGTACGAATTTTTCGGTTCTTTCCTTTGCAAAGCCGAATTTAAAATGGAGCCCTTTACTTGTTTTTCATTTTACGGACCAAAAATTAAATAGGGTTTGATTTTTTCAATTCGCTCTTTGGTCATTATCATGCATTTTTTTAAATCGTCCGGATTCCTGAATTTTCCATGCTTATCCCTGAAATTAACCAATGCCGAGGCCATATTATAGCCAATATAGGGATGCCTTCCTAGATCCTTGATCGTTACTCTATTAATGTCAATTTTCCTGATCATTTGGGTGTCTGCAATGGCGTATTTTTTTATAACATCAAGACAGTTCTCAGAAAGTGAGTCAATTTCGTGTAATTGATTTAAAGTGGTAAAGCCTCCCAAAGCTTTTCTTTTTTTGAGAATCCTTTGTGCCGAAAGTGAGTCTAAACATTCAATTTGTCTTAGGGCTCTTGCATTGCAGGAGTTTAACTCGAATATTTCCGGTGATTTCTTTTCTTTTCTTTTAGTGAAATTTTCCAATTCATTTACCTTTGTTTCTGCTTTATTTTGCTGATTAAATGTTTCAGTTCCTTTTGTCTCTGAAACTGTATTTAGGTGAGATACTTTCAGATAAGGCAGAATTTTATTTATTTTTTCTTCTGGTAGATTTTTTATTTTTTTTACATCAGAAGCTTCACTGAATCCTCCTGCTTTTCTTTTGTAATTCATAACGGTACAAGTTTCTTGGTAATTGAGACCAAGCCTCATCCAATCTTTGAAGGTCATTGAATTAGGATCAACAACGCTTTGAAAAGCAAGGGCGTCATTTTTTTTAATTTGCTTTTCCTTTTTTGGGAATTTCGTTTTTTTCTTTTCCTGCAAATGCAAGTACTCCGTTTGCATTTGCCGCAATAGGAGCAAATCGTTTTTTACTTGTGAAATATGCCAAGTTTCTTCCGGAATAATAGCCTTCAAGAAAAAGCTCAAAAGCCAAATAAAAGCAATCAGAATGGCGAGGGCAATGACACCCCTTCTTTCACGTTTAGAAAAAATAAAATAATCACGAATCAGATTTTTGTTGATGATCATAGCTATTAGAATGATAGTTACTCTTATTCAATTTAGTTATAAAATAAATCGGAATACCAAGTAAAACAATAATCAGTCCTGCTTGTGTACTTTCCGGTTTGGTAATCAATAAAATTATACAAATAATAAGTGCAAATATAATATATATTAATGGAAGAATTGGAAAAAAAGGAACTTTATATGGCCTTGGATGATTCGGAATTTTTTTACGCAGAACAAAAATTCCTGCAATGGTAATAATATAGAAAATAAGGGAGGCAAATGTGGTATAATCCAAAAGGGCTCCATAGCTTCCCGATAGGCAAAGTAAACTAGCCCAAATGGCCTGTATGATGAGCGCTTTGCCGGGCACTCCAGATTTATTAAGCACTCCAGCCGTTTTAAAAAATAATTTTTCTTTCGACATGGCGTAATAAACACGCGCACCTGCCATGATGATTCCATTGTTACAACCGAAGGTAGAAACCATGATCAAGCCAGCCATAATCCAAACCGCTTGGTCACCAAAAACCATCCATGCAGCAGAGGTTCCTACCCGGTCTGAGGGCGCAAACTGAATTCCTTTTTCCAGCATGGAAGCTCCTTCCGGATTGCCTTGCAGCGGAAGGATTCCCAGATAGGCGATGTTGGCAAGAAAGTACAAAAAACAAACGCCTCCAACACCCAAAATTAAACTCCTTGGCATGTTTTTTTCAGGGTTTTTTATTTCCCCTGCAATAAAGGTTACATTGTTCCAAGCATCGCTCGAAAACAATGATCCAATACTGGCAGTTCCTAGTGCAAGAATCAATGCAACTCCGGTAAGCGGTTCTATTGTTAAAACCTCCTTTTCCCAAACAGTTTGAGAAGCTGACCATTGGCCTGAAAAATTAAGATCCCAAAAATTTAGGTCCCAACCTATCCAAACACCACAAATTACTAAGGCAATTAGTGCCGCAACTTTTGAAAAGGTAAAAACAGATTGTATCCATTTGCCAACATTAACCCCACGAGAGTTAATACCGGTTAAAAAAATAATCAAAAGTATGGCCCCGGCCTGTGCCCTGTTTACAGACCACCCATGCCATTCGAAAATTTTTATCTCTGATGAAAGCTGAGGGAAAAATACTGCAGTATATTTAACAAAAGCCATTGCAACTGCTGCGATTACTCCTGTTTGAATCACTGAAAAAACCGTCCAACCATATAAAAAGGAAGGTAGGTTGCCAAAAGCTTTTTTAATATACACAAATTGACCACCTGCTTGAGGCATCATTCCTGCCAACTCACCATAACTTAGGGCTGCCAGAAGGGTAAGGAATCCGCTAAACGCCCAAAGAAAAAGCAGCCAATAGCCAGAACCTACCTGACGCGCCATTTCTGCTGAAACAATGAAAATGCCCGAGCCAATCATTGATCCGGCCACCAGCATGGTTGCATCCCATAGGCCAAGTTTCCTTTCCAGGTGGTCAGGTGTCAAAACAGTATTATTTCTGGAGTTTACTGTTCTTGATACTGTAGCCGAAGTAAACAACAACGCCTATCGCCATCCATATTAGTAACCGAACCCAGGTATCGCCCGGTAAAGAAACCATCATCGCCAAGCAAGTAATAATACCTAGGATGGGTACCCATGGAACAAATGGGGTGCGGAAGGCTCGTGGTGCATCTTTTTGGGTTTTTCTAAGGACAAGGATTCCAAGGCAAACCAAAACAAAGGCAAACAAGGTTCCTATGGAAGTCATTTCCCCAACCACCTGTGCAGGCACAAAGGCCGCGAAAAGACTTACAAAAACCGCAAACAGAATGTTCGATTTATAGGGCGTTCTGAATTTTGGATGAACTTCAGAGAATATTTTTGGAAGAAGCCCGTCTTTCGACATGGAGAAAAATACCCGCGATTGCCCCATCAACATTACCATAATAACCGATGAATAGCCGGCCAAAATGGCTAAAATAATGGCTTGCTTCAACCAGCCATAAGGCGTATGTTCAATGGCAACCGCAACAGGTGCAATCCCGTCTTGTCCTTGAAATTCGGTATAGTTTGCAAGTCCAGTCATTACGTGGGCAAACAGAATGTACAATACGGTGCAAATTGCAAGCGATAGCAATATACCAATCGGCATATCCTTTTTGGGGTTAATGGCCTCCTGTGCTGCTGTGGAAACGGCATCAAAACCTATATAAGCGAAGAAAATTATTCCTGCTGCACGTACAATTCCACTTACACCAAATTCTCCGAAAGTTCCTGTGTTTTCAGGAATGTAAGGAACAAAATTATCCGGATTAATGTATTGCCATCCTAGGGCAATGAAAACTAATACAACTCCAACCTTTAGGGAAACAATAATGGAATTGACGAAAGCAGATTCTTTGGTTCCTTTTACCAATAGGGCAGAAACAGCCAATACAATTAAAACGGCAGGAATATTCATATAACCTGAAACAACCGTACCATCAGATAGTGTTTGCGTGTCAAAAGGCGACATCACCCAATGTGGAGAAAAATGAACACCAAAGTGATCGAAAAATTTTACAAGGTATCTCGACCAACTAATAGCTACCATGGCCGCACCAACTGCATATTCAAGCACTAAATCCCATCCAATTATCCATGCTACAAATTCTCCCATGGTGGCATAACTATATGTGTAAGCACTTCCTGCAATGGGAATCATAGAAGCAAATTCTGCATAACATAATCCTGCAAAAGCACATCCTATGGCAGCTACAACAAAAGATAGCGTAACCGCAGCTCCCGCATTATTTGCTGCTGCGGTTCCGGTGATGGAAAACAACCCTGCACCAATAATAGCTCCTATACCAAGGGTAACCAGGCCTGTTGCCGTTAAGGTTCTTTTCAGACCCTTTTCTTCTTCAGAGGCTTCGGTTAATAATTGTCCAAGTTTTTTTGTTACAAAAAGATTTCTTGCCATGTTATTATTCAAAAATTTAACCCTGCTAAGGTAACCAAGTTTTGTTCAGTTCAATAGATATCTGATGGGGGAGTGCTTTTTTTTAAACGATTCCTTTTTCTTCAAGTTGAAGCCTGAATATCTTTAGCCCCTCTTCAAAGCTTTTTGGCTTGTAGCCTAATTCACGAATCGCCTTTTCAAGGTGAAACCCCGTTTTGGGAGGCCTTTTAGCCGGCTGTTTTAATTGTTCCGATGAAATGGGTTGAATTAAACTAGGGTTTAATTGAAATTCTTTGGCCACCAATTGAACCAATGCTAAAACCGAATATAAACCTGACCCGGAAATATTGTAAACCCCCTGTGCTGATTTTTCCATCGCCAACAAACATCCTTCCGCAAGGTCTTCCGCAAGGGTAGGAGATCTGAACTGGTCGTTGACAACCGTAATGGGCTTTCCTTTTTTTAATGCTTCTATGGCCCATAATACCAAATTTGAACGACTCATGCCATCAACCAAACCATATACAATGATGGTTCTTAGGATGCACCACTTGAGTGCAGATGCCTGTACTATTTTTTCGGCCTGCAATTTAGAATGTCCATAAATACTTACGGGAGCCGGATCGTCTTCCTCGCGGTAAGGACCCGATTTTCCATCAAAAATAAAATCAGTAGAAAGATGGATCAGTTGAGGATGGTATTTTTCTTCTTGCTGTTGAAGTTGTTCAAGGGTACGTACTATGTTTTCTACTGCAACAATATTGTTTAAGCGACAAGCTTCAGGGTCTGTTTCACAGGCATCAACATTGGTCATTGCAGCAGTATGAATAACAAAATCTGGCTTCACACGTGAAAACACTTTCTCAACATCCTTAGCATCACTGATGTCAAGGGAAACGAATGCATAATTGTCTTTCTTCAACAATCTGTTTTCTCCCCTCGAACAGGCAAAAATTTCATAACTTTTTTTAACTGAATTTTTTTTACACAAGGCATAGATCAACTTCTGACCCAGCAGGCCGTTAGAGCCTGTTATAATTACTTTAACCATGTCCGATAATTAAAATTCCCAAATGTTTTTTCTTCTGATTTTTCTTGGAATAAATCTGTCTTTTTGCTCTAATAAAAATGCCATGATAAAATACAGAATAATGGGCGAACCAACCGTAAAGAAAGATAGATAGATAAAATACATCCTTATTTTGGTGGCTTTAATTCCAAGTTTTTCACCCCACCAGCTACAAACCCCGAAGGCTTGTTGTTCGAACCATTTGATGATTGTTTTCAAAGCAATGTTATTTTGTAAGCACGAAGTTAACTTTTTAATAGGTAAGTTCCAACTGTGCATTCAAGACATTTTTTTTGCTTGCAATAATAAGTGAACTGTTGAATCATCCCCTGACTGTCAATACTGTTTTGGGGCTTCACGCCTTTGCTGATCCATTGGTTGGTTATATGGTTTTTTTCTCCACTGAGTTGTGACGACCAGTCCATCGCCTTTTGTTCTAGTTCAGCAATCCCTCTTTCTCTTCCGTAGCAAAATAAAAACGGAATTACACAATTGATGAAAATATTCTGAATGAGGTGTTTCCCTGAGCCCGACTGTTGCTTTCCGGCCATTTTATCAGGAACGTAGTGTGTTTGCCAATAGGCTGAAACCGGTGTTTGAAAACTATTTAAGGCTTCTTTGAGTTTTTTTTCCATCAAAATGATTTGAAAGAAATTGGGTCGATGGTGAAACAAGGATGCAAGACCCGCTAATCGTTGCGTGGGAAAATTGGATGGTCTCATTCTAAGATATTTCCATGAGTGGCGGCTAATGGATGTAAGCCGATACTTACCCCTCAGGAATATATATTCATTCTGAAGTTTTTTGGGATAAATGTCATGAAATTCCTGCTCCAATAATCCTGCCTGTCCTAACAGTAAAGCCTCTAATTGCATAAGGTGGTCCTGATGTCTTTTGATAAGGGTTAACGGTGTGCTTCTAACCAACCATTCAAAAGGTTCGCTGTTTACTTTCATTCCCCAGTGTTTGCCAAGCATCCAATAAAAGGTTTCTTCCCAGTTGTGATTGTTCTTTGAAAGATTGGCTTTTATTTCCTCGCATTTGTATTCGAGTCTTTCCACCATTCTAGATTCCATTTGATTGGTGATGATGATGGGTGGAACAAGTTTTAATTCTCCTCCGCAGGCAATTTCATCCTTGCAGTTTTGCAGATGGTCATACCTTCTAAAGGCTTCCAAAGGAATGTAATCTTTCAATTCGAGCGTTGGAATATTCATTTTCTCAAGCAGGGGGATTTTTTTGTCGTTTTCATAAACTACATGCAGAATGATGTTTTTGAAATTTTCATCTCTTTCGTGATGATGCAATGTAAAATCACTCGACCTTGTATGAATTTCTAAATTACCAACCCATTGCGTTCCCCCTATGCGTAGTTTCGCATTTTGAAAATCCGGGCCAGAATGGTGATGGAAATCGCCCTGGTAGTTTACCTCAATCAACTGGTGATTCGTGGTTTTTAATTCAATTGGTTTCAATAGCTGATACTTCCAGATAAACTGGAAAAACTTTTCCTGGTACATAATTTAAAGATGATTAGTTAATGAATGAATTGTTTTTTATTGCGTATTTTAAACTGATTATTTTATTTTATTAATGTAACATTTCCAATAAATTCTTTTTTTGTTCCGTCTGATTTCACGGAAATAACTTTATAAACATAATTATCCTGCGAATAGTTTCCGCCATCCCATCCAATGTCGGGATTGTTGGTGGAAAAAACTACTCCGCCCCATCGATCATAAATTCTTAATTCAAATTTGCTGATATCAATACCTTCAAGGATGGGTTTGAATACATCATTTTTGAGATCCCCATTGGGGGTAAATGCCGTTGGTGCAAAAAATCTGTATGATTCTGTAACGATAATAGAATCTCTAACCTCAACCGCACATCCATCATTCGTAACCCCTGAAAAAATTACGGGATAAACCCCAACCTGTTCAGGAAAATAAAAATACTCAGGTTCACGAAAAATTTCCTCTGCAATTACCCAGTTGAGGGTTTTTAAATCCGGTGTTAAATTAACAAGATGTATTTTATTTGCATCTAACTCCGTAATTTTTGGCGTTATGGAAATATTAGCCTCAGGTTTATTTAATACTGAAAGGAATTCGGTTTTAGTTATCGAAGAAACACAACCATTGCTATCCGTTACGGTTAGTGAAACATCATATTTTCCTGGGAATTGAAAACTGTAAGTGAAATTATTGCCAATGCCAGTACCTCCATCACCCAAATTCCAAACTACTTGCAACATTCCTTGACTTTGATTACTAAAATTTATAGATCCGGGCAAACAGGTTACCATCGGATCTGCTGTAAAATCAGCCAAGGGATTTGTATTGACCGAAACCGCCAGACCCGCAATGGGATTGATTGGATTACATACATCACTTATCTCTACACTGTAAAAACCGCTAATGCTAACCACAATGGAAGCCGTGGTTTCACCGGTCGACCATAAATAGGTTTGAGCCTGACTGCAGGTTAATACCACTGAATCTCCTTCACAAAATGTTGTCGGACCGCTTGTGCTGATGGTTGGGGTTGGCGCCAGAGGAATTACATTTACCGTAAAGGGGTTTGAAGGCAACGATTCACAACCATTATTATCAGTATAGGTTGCTGAATAATTTCCGGAAGTGGTAACAGTAATCGTTGGTGTTGTTTGTCCGGTGGACCATTCTACATTGGCACTTTGATTGGTTGACAACACAATAGAGGATCCACTGCAAAATGTTCCTGCTCCTGATGAAGATATCAATGGAGAAGGTGGCAATTGCCAAACTGTTACAAGGGTAGGGTTCGAAACAGGTGCAGCGCAACCATTAACATCAATAGCTGAAACAGTATAAGTCCCGCTCGTACTGACAGTAATACTGGAAGATACAGCACCATTGGACCAATTATAAACCGAAAAAGGCAAGCTGGTGCTTAAGGTAACGCTGTTTCCTGCACAAAAAGAAGTGGGCCCTGTGGCAACAATCAAAGGTGCAGCAGGTGCAGGGAAAACATTGGTGTTAACTGTTGTTGATAGGGCCGAGGTACATCCATTGGCATCCGTAACCTCAAGCGAAAAGCTACCCGCAGAATAAACCGTGATAGTTTGTGATGAACTTCCATTGCTCCATTGATAAGCGGAGTAGCCGGTCGGACCAGATAATAGTACACTATCGCCTGGGCAAAAAGAAAGCGGACCGGCATTGGAAATAAGCGGTGCCGGAGGGTTTGGGTGAACCGTTACATTCACCCCGTTTGAGGTTGATGAACATCCGTTTACATCGGTTACGGTAACTGAATAGGAGCCACTGGAACTTGCCGTAATGCTTTGTGCATTAGACCCGGTGTTCCATAAATAAGTGTAGCCTAAAGGAGCAGATAAAGTCACAGAACCACCATTACAAAAAATGGCAGGCCCTGATAAGGTAACAGGAGGTGATGCAGGGGGACCATTGACAGTTACGGTTACCGATGCTGATGCATTCGATATGCATCCGTTGGCATCTGTATAGGATACATCGTAAGTTCCTGAACTATTAACTGTTATCGAATTGGTCGTAGCCCCTGTAGACCAAACATTATTGGCAAGGGAAGAGGAGGTTAAAGTCACACTGCCTCCCTGACAGAATGTAATAGGGCCACTTACATTAATGAGCGGTGGGGGAGGTTGACTGAAAACGCTTACTGTAACAGGAGCAGATGGCTGAGATATGCAACCCGCGGCATCCGTAACAATTAGGGTGTAGGAGGTGGTGGATGTTGGGCTTGCAACTGGATTCTGAGCGGTTGAAGAACTGAGTCCCGTTGATGGCGACCATAGGAATGCAACACCCCCCGAACCGTTCAAGCTACTTGAAAAACCCGGACAAACACTGCTATTCGTGCCGGGATTGGCCACCGGAAGAGCATTAACACTTACCGTAATGTCATCGGTTTGTGAACATCCGTTAGCATCGGTAACCGTTACCTGATAGGTGGTTGATGCAATGGGGCTTGCTGTTGGATTGAAAATATTGCTTTGCGACAAGGTAACCCCCGGATTCCATTGATAAGCTGTTCCGCCGGAGGCGTTTAGTTGGGCAAAAGTGCCGTCACAAATGGTGGTATCATTACCGGCATTTGCAGTGGGTAATGGGTTTACGATCTGTGTATAATTGGCGGTTGCACTACAACCAGTGGCATCAATAATGGTTAATTGATAATTGGTAGTGGTGTTTGCCGTACACAGGGGATTGGCTATGGTTCCGGAGCTAAGGCCGGTTGAAGGACTCCACTGATAGTTAACACCTCCTGAAGCACTGAGTTGGGAACTGCCACCCAAACAAAAGGCAGGTTGACTGGAGTTGATTACAGGAATGGGCGCAGGCCTTATGTAAATGGTAATGCTTGCATTGGCGGTGCAACCCAATAAATTGGTGGCAATCAAATTAAAAGTTGTTTGGGTGCTAATAGTAGCGGTTACCGTATCATTATTGGTAGCATTGAGGCTTGGGGCGGGGCTCCATTGAAAAATATCACCTGCAGAGGCATAAAGTTGAGTAGTAGCTCCTGCACAAACGGTGTCCTCGCTGGCAGATAAAACCAGAGGAAAACCTTGCATAACGATTACTTGCACGGGAGTTCTTGAAGAAGTGCAACCACCGGATACAGATTGCACATAATAAGTAACTGTATTATTGAGAATAGGGGTGGTAAAGTTTGGACCGCTTTGTAATATTGCACCACCTGCCGGACCGGCAAACCATTGCAAAGTTCCGTTGCCTGTGGCACTAAGGGTTGCCTGTGAACCAGCACAAATGGTGTCGTTTTGAGCAGTGGGCGCTAAAATCGATGAAGAGATTATTTCAAGGTTGTAATCTTCACATTCACCAAATTGTTGATTCGTACATGGGCTTGTTGGAGGTGTATTCCAATTGCATCTGACCCTTAATCTTTTTATGCCGGGGGTAATATTGGCCGGAACAATAATGGTTCCGGTGAAAACCCCGAATCCGGCTACACCCGAACTCCAAACAAACTCACCCGGGTCGGTAAAACTTAGGTTATTGTTATAGTCAATCCAAATTCCGAATCCTTGTGGATAAATGGCTCCGCATTGGGCAGAAACGCTAAATGAACAGCCTGCAGCTGCAATTGCTGTATGGTTGTTGTAATAATGGTAGTTGCCTGCACTGCAACCGGTGTTATTACTGGTGAAATTAGAAACAGCGTTGGTAACAGAGAAATTATTTATAAAATCATTGGTAAGTCCCGGAATGGCACATGCATTCGTAAATTGAGGATTGCAATATTGTGCCCATGCGGTGTGTGAATTCAGACCGATAAATGCCAACCATATAAAAAATAATTTTTTCAATCTTTTTTTGGTTGCTGAACATACTTGGGTTTTCTATCCGGGGCTATCAAGGCTGTATCTGCGGGAATCACTGCTGGTTTTCCATTGATAATTTGCGAGCGGATAATACCGTTTCTTTTTCTAAATGATTCAGATTGAAGAGAATCTCGGCCTTCCTCCTCTGCCCAGTTTTGAACTGGCTTTTGAATGAGAATACTATCTGCCTGCTGAGCTTGTTGAGCAAAAACTTTTCCTGAAAAAAGAATGCAGGAAAAAACAATAAAGCAAACAACAGGGCAGATTTTTTTCATTAATTCTTATTGAACCAATTTCAAAGATATGAAAAACAAATTAAAGGGTAAAAATTCTAAATTTATTTTTTCAACCATTTTTTCTACTTTTGCACAATGCCCAGGTGGCGAAATTGGTAGACGCACCACTTTGAGGGGGTGGCGGGAAACCGTGCTGGTTCGAATCCAGTCCTGGGCACCTAAATATTGTTGATTGGATACACCCAGCCCGGGTGGCGAAATTGGTAAACGTTGCGGTCTCAGAAGCCGTTGGAGTCATATCCTTGAGAGTTCGAGTCTCTCCTCGGGCACATTTGTTTTCCTCCAATTTTTACAAAACATCAATTTTTCCTTAAGACATCAACAAGTTTTCCCCAATTTCCAACAAACTTGTTTTTTTCAAAAATATTTTTAACCTTTGCTGAAATGGCATTTGGTATGAAAAAGAAACTGATTTTGTTATTTCTGGTCCTGGGGCCCTGCATGTTGTACGCACAGCAGTGGAAAAAGACCAGAAGCGAGGCCATTTTAGGACTTGGTGCAGCAAACTTTTTGGGTGACCTAGGTGGTGCCGATCAAATCGGAACACATTTAATGAAGGACCTCGAAATTAGTTTAACCCGTTTGAATGTCTCCGGTGGTTATCGTTATAAACTTTCCCCAAACATGGCTGTAAAGGCCACTGGTGCTTGGTTCCGCCTAGCAGGGAACGATCAACTAACCAAAGAGCCGGCTCGAAATAACCGTAACCTCAGCTTTAGAAGTAATATTTTTGAATTAGCAACCGTTTATGAGTATTCTATCATTGAAGAGAAACTGAAAGGTCGCTACTCTAGAAGAAGCAAGAAAATTCCCGTAAACCTTTATGTTTTTGTCGGGGTTGAGCTTTTTTACATGAACCCAAAGGCCCAATTCGAAGGGAAGTGGTATGCCCTAAGAAACTTTGGTACCGAAGGGCAGGGATTGCCCGGTGGGCCTAAGCAATATTCTCGGATTCAATTTGCAATCCCACTGGGGATTGGGGTGAAGTACCCTATTAACAAGGAATGGAGTATCGGTCTGGAGTACTGTATGAGGAAAACTTTCACCGATTACATCGATGACGTTAGTACGATTTACTATAATAAGGAGGATATTAGGGCCGCCAGAGGAGATTTAGCTGCCTATTTCGCTGATCCAACCGAAGACAAAATCAAAGGAGGAACCAATCCAGGCGAAAAAAGGGGGGATGCTAATTATAACGACTCTTTTCTTACCGCCACTTTGTACGTAAGTTATAAAATCACCGGAACCAGCAAATCCAGGGTTAAGTTTTAATCTTACTCTTCAACAACTTCAATACTTTATTGGCCTCTTCACGGTTTAGCTGTTTGCCAATACCGTATTTGCTTTGATTAAATTCAAACAAAATGGTTTCCTTGCCGAGGCCAAAAAAACTTGAATTAACCGCCTCGCTGTATTTCTTCTCATTGAAATCTACTGACCTTAAATTCTTGATTTCATCAATTTCAAAAAAATAACTTCTTGGCTTATTACTGGATTTAAGCGTTATTTCCAATTGCTTATCGTTTAAGCGAAGCTGTTCACTGCCATTTTTCTTCCACCAGAGGATGTTATAGACCTTGAACTCAAAGTACCCCCAAAAGGCCATCCATAATCCTAAAAACATTTTCGTTTCTTTTGGCGCATTCGTGAAAAATTGAGTAAAAATAACCAAGCCGCTTAGGGTCCAGATACCAAACCATACCCTTATAATATTGATTTGAACCGGACTAATTACCGGGAAAATTTCAATTTCCAGACTTCCTTCCGTTTGTTTGTGTTGAATCTGATTAACAGATTTGTGGTTTTTGATGATCATTTTTAAAACCTGATTCCCATGATTAATATGTCGTCTACCTGGTCATAACCGTTTTTCCATTTTTCCATAAAGTTCTCCAAGTAATAATACTGTGCCTCCATGTTTAAATGTTGAATACTGGTAATGAGTTCTCTGAATTTTTTGGTCATTAATTTCTTTCCGTTGTCTCCTCCAAATTGGTCTGCATAACCATCCGAAAATAAATAAACCGCATCTCCTTTTTCGAAGCTAGTTGTTTGCAAGGTGAATTTTTTATCCAATCTTCCGTGAATTCCTCCAATTGGGTTTTTATCAGGTTTTAATTCTTCGAAGGACAAGTTATTGTTCTTTCCCTTTCTGAAAATATACATGGGCCTCATAGCACCGGAAAAAGAAATTGTTTTGTTTTTTCTATCAATGGAGCAAAGTGCAATATCCATTCCATCCTGGGTCTCAGAGTGGGTTTGCTTTAATGCGGTTTGAATTCCTGTATTTAGGAGCGTTAGAATGGTTGAAGGAGGCGAGTCTTCGTTTTCCTGAACAATTTGGTTCAACAAAGAGGTTCCAATCATGCACATAAAGGCTCCTGGCACCCCATGCCCTGTGCAATCAGCAACCGCAAGTACCACCAAATCCTTTTCTGCTTGTGTTTTGGCCATTAATCGCGCATTCTCCGTGGCACCGGTTAATCCTGCAAGAAGTGGATTTTGGTTTGATAAGTGGTTGAACCAATAAAAATCACCACTTACAATATCTTTGGGTTTAAATAAAATAAATGATTCGGGAAATAATTCGGCAAGAAGGTTTTTCGAGGGAAGTATCGCCTCCTGAATTTTTTTTGCGTAATTAATACTATCCGTAATTTCTTTGTTCTTGTTTGAGATAATTAAATTAGCCTTTTGTAGGGTAAAATTCTTTAACTCAATTTCGTTAGTTCTTTCTTTTACCTGAATCTCAAGCTTCTCTTTAGCTCTTCTAAGATTAAGTGTTCTGAAAAAAATGGTTAGGTATATGGAAACAAATCCACAGAAAAGTAGCAAAAAGATAAACCATTTGGTTTTCCAAAACGGAGGATTAATCTCAAAGGAAAGGACCGCCTCTTTTTCACTTCTTACACCATCCTCATTGATGGCATAAACAATAAATGAGTATTTGTTGGGTGGCAGGTTGGTATAGTGTACACTTTCCTGATTACCGGTTAATGGCAGATCATCATAACCCTCTAATTGATAAACATATTTCAATCGTTGGGGATCCTTAAAGGCTACTGTTTGAAAATGAAAAGTTATATCATTTTGATTATAAGAAAGTGAATTGAACTGGTCAATCCTGAAATTGTTATCGTAAACTTGAAAATTGGTGATGAATACTTTCGGAGGTGTAGCATTGAAGCGGTTTTCCCTAAGATTCATGCCAACCATGCCATTGTTGGTTCCAAACCAAATGTTACCATTCATTTCACCAAAAACAGAATTATTGATGGTTTCCGGAAATAGAAACCCTTCGGGTTCCTGAAACAACTTTATTCCTTTTCCTCCCTTTAAAATTTGTCCAATTCCTTTATTGGTTCCAATCAAAATGTTTCCTTGCTGATCCTGAATAATGGAATTAACAAAATCGGAGGGTAAGCCATCTTTGATTCCAAGTTTTTTGAAGCCGCCAGAAAAACCGGAATACAAACCACCGCCTTCGGTGCCTATCCATATTTTACCGGAATTATCTTCGAAAACCGAAGTGGGAGAGCGATGCGAAATGCCAAGTTTTTCAAAGGAGGTAAATTTGCCGGCTTCCATTTTGAAACCTCCGCCTTCTCTACAACCAACCCAAATATTTTGTTTCGAATCAGGGTATATTTCAACAACATTTTTTTCGTCAAAGAAAGGTATTTCATCAAAGATTTTGGTTTGGAAATTATAGCTTGTTACACCGTCTGCCGAACCAATCCATAGATTTTTCTTTTTGTCAATGGCAAGGGTGTTGATCCAATTTTTTTTGATATAGATTGAATATTCGAATCGATAATTTTCTGCATCATAAAATCCTATTTTACCTTTGAAAGTAGCAACCACTATTTTTCCCTCTGTGGAAACTATTGAAGTTATTTGATTGCTCCCTAAATCTTCATAAGTATTAATCTCCTTAATCAATTGATAGCCTTCGGTATTGGTTTGTTTATAAATAACTATTCCATTATCAGTACCCACCCACAAATTTGTTTTCTCTTTCAAAACCGAATTTACGATGGTGTTTTTTAATCCTTGCTCTTTACCAAAATGTGAAAAAACAAATCCCTTAAATTTGCATAATCCACTATTGAATAATCCCGACCAAATATTCCTCTCTTGGTCTTCAAATACGGATATGGCTTTTTCTCCTGGAAGGCCGTTTTGTTTTGATAGGAATCGTAATTCATTGCCCTTAATCCTAATTAACCCTCCTGATTGGTTGCCTTCAGCCCACGAGGCCGCCCAAATACTGCTATCAGATGCCAGCATTAAATCAACTACGAAACCCGAAACCTGACCGTTTTTTAATTCATAGTTTTGGCAAGTGTTGTTTCGTTGAGAATATTTTATCAAACCATTGGCTTCTGAGCCAAACCATAAATTACCTTCGTAATCTTCCAACATGCTTGTATAATTGAAAAATGGAAGCCCCTTAGGTTTGTAAAAATTAATTTCTTGTGTTTTAGGGTTTAGTTGTTTGATGCCAATGCGTGTTACAAACCATATCATCCCATCCTTCGTTTGCATGGTTTTGAAAACCTCGTCACATAAATTTTCTTTTTCTGAAAACCGTTTTACTTGCCTCGGCTGTTTTGGATTAATCATAAACACCCCTGCGCCAATGGTCGAAACCCATATATTACCAGATTTGTCGCAGAATAAATGAAATATCCTGTGTTTAAGCAACAAACTGTCAGTTACCGGATAATGGAATTTTTTTCCATCATAGTAGCCCAGGTTGCCAGTTGTATGACCAAACCATAAGTTACCCTTTTGGTCTAAACACAACGTTTGCACAGAGGGCTGTTTCAACCCATTATTGGTGCTGTATGAAGTGAATTTTTTTCCATCGAATTGCGACAGGCCTCCATCCGTCCCTATCCACAAATATCCATGGCGGTCTTGAACAATGGCCCTAGCGTTCGATTGAATCAATCCGTCCTTACTGGTAAATTTTTCGAAATGGTAAGTTTGACCTTGTACCTTGTTTACCATTAAAGAAAAAGTAAATACCAAGAGCAAATAGAAAACACAGAATATTTTTGACCGTAACATCATTATTTAAGAATTCAGTTATTTCTTAATAAAGAAGAACGTTCCATTTTCGTCTTCCAAGCCAGAAATATAACCAAATTTAGGTTTTTGCTTTTGATTTTGCTCTACTACCGGAATTACCTTTTCTGAAATTTTTTCAATAGGGATACAACGGTCAGGATTATTGTTTAAAATGTTAGCAAAGGTTTTGGTGAAAATTGAATTATCAGAGGATTTTTCTTTGTCCGAACTTGTTAAAACTTGTGCTGATTTTAATCGTGTAAGTTCCCAACTGTTGCAATCAACGGTTTTTGGCTCCCCTCTCATGGCCAGATAAAATGCAGGGCCTGTTTCGCAGGCATCCGATACCACCAAGGTATGTCTTAGCTTATATAGCGAGAGATAGCCTTTTAAACTGGTAATGGGAAAATACGTGTACTCATCTAGTTTGGCGGCATCAACAGGAAGCCAATAACCTGTTTCATTAATGAATTTTCCATGTCCGGCAAACCAAATTACCAAAGATTGAACTTGCCCTTTATTTACCTGATCACGCAATTCTATAGAAAAGAAGCGGTCCATCTCGTTTTTTTTCATGTTTACTTTATGGATTACCTTGTGAATTGAATAATTCGCCAAAGCCGCTTTCATTAAAATAACATCCTTTTTGGTCCCCTCCAATGAGGGTAGGTTTTGATAATCCGAATTTTCAATAAATATAACCCAGGTTCTGCCCATAGGGTTTTGGGCAGTTTCGTTGGCCGCAAGTCGATTAATAAAATAGGCCGTTCTTGCTGTATTTCCGAAAATATCGCTAATTTCAATGATTAAAGAATCTTTCGTTGCGATATCAATGTTCAGTGAAAAGTTAACACTCGTGTTGCCCTGATTAAAACTGGCCTTTACCCCATTGATCATTACCCCCGTAATGGCACTTTCATCCTCGGCCTTTCCCTCAACATATAGCGTAGTGATATTATTGTTTTCAGGAAAAATTTCATTATCAAGGGTAATGAAAGGACTTAACAAAACAAAAGTGGGTTGCTTGTTTTCTGTTCTTTCAATTTCATAGGTTTGAGTGGAGGTATTAAAGTAAATATCAGTAACCTGTACAACCAGTTTTTCCTTATTGATAATAGGAACAGTAGCAGAAAAACTTGGATTATTTTGATCTGGCGAGAAGGATGCTTCAACACCGTCTATTGTGATTGACTTAATAGCACTTTGGTCAATCACACTTCCTTTTATCACACCCGAAGTGCGGTCTTTGGGTATTTTGATGGTTGAACTACTGATGGCCCCTTTACTACTATCAGCATTCGCAACGATTATTTTAGGCAGGTTTTGTTCTTTTTTATATTCGTATTCTTTTTCTTTTGCCCCTGCAATTGCCTTTTCTACAATTTTTTTATCAAGATTGTTTTCTTTGGCCAGCTTGTATTCTGAAATCGCTTCTTCATATTTATTTAAAGCCTCATAGCATTTTCCTCTTTCAAAATAGGCTAATTTCAGTCCGGGGTCAAACAACACAGCATTGGTAAAATCTCCAATTGCATTCTGGTATTGTTGATTTTTCTCGTAGTAGAGGCCACGAGAAAAATAACATTTGGCGTTTTTGTTATCAATGGAGATGGCCTTGTTTAAATCAATGAGCGAGTTATTAATATCTCCCTTTTGTAAATAAGTTAATCCTCGTTCGCAATAAATGTTCGCATCCTCTGCATCGTAGGTGATGGCTGTATTCAAATTTTTTATTGACTCTTCATAATGTCCGAGTCTTCTCTGAGCAATTGATAAATTGATGAAATACGGTTTGTAGGGATTGCGGTCTTTTGCCTCTTTGTAGTCTTTGGATAAATACATTGATGAAATAGCTTTCAAATAACTTTGGATGGCCACCTGAAGATTTCCTAAACTATCCATCGCAACACCTTTCAGAAAATGCGAATAGTCATTGGTATTATCATAGTCAATGGCGGTGTTTATTTCCTTGATGGCACCGTCATAATCACCAAGTTTGATTTTACTTTGAGCAACTTTTTGATAGGCATCTACCGTTTTGTTTTTGATAACTACCATTGTGGCAAACATTTCTGTTGCCTGCGTGTAATTTTCTATTTGTAAATAGTCAATCAAAGCCTTTCGGTACAAATCAATTTCTCCAGGCTTAAGGTTCAATGCTGATTTGTAGTCATTAATGGCCTCCTCATATCTGTTTAATTTTTCATTGCAATAGGCCCTTTCAATGAAGGCTTCATAATTACCATTGTTGCCTTCAAGGAAGTGAGAATAATAATCTACAGCGTTTTCGAATTGTAATAAGTCTTTCATTTTTCTTGCCTCCGCAAGAAAATCGGTTTTGGCAGTTTCGCTCTTTTTAAAAAGGCTGTCAGGAGCATTTTGTTGTGCAAAAACTCCATGTAAAGGAAACAGCCAAGCAAGTGCAGTAAAATACACCAGCCGCCAGCCGAACGAATAATTGAATAAGTGGTTTGTTATCAAAGCCTCTTCTTAGCCTAAACTACAAAAGTAAAACTAAGCAAAGGCACTGCCCGATGTAGGGATTGAACTTATTAACAGAAGTAATTAACAGGCGTTTAACGTTTTACAAGGTTCTCGCCCGAAAAACTTCCATCCTGGTATTCTACTCTAACTTGGTAAATCCCTTGATCCAGGGTTTCAATGTTAAGATTCAGCGTGTTTCCCTGTAATTCTGTTCCGGATTGGCGCAAAACGATCCTGCCATGAATATCTAAAATTTTTACCTCCCATTTTTGGGCCTTTAAACCCATAAGGACACAATTTCCTTCACTGGGATTCGGTTGAAGTGTAATCCGCCATTCATTGGATTTTTCAGTAACTGTTGGGTTACCCAATGCAACATTTGCGTCTAACACAAAAAGGCCTAACTGCATGTCTGAAACCAGGATATTTCCACTAGGAAAAAAAGGATATGCTCCCCAAGCACCTTGATAGGGTTGACCTGTATAACTCACACCATTTTGTGGATGGGTATCGAAAAATCCTGTCCTAACCGGGTTCGCAGGGTTTGAAACATCAAAAATTTGCAACCCATCCCGATAATAAGCTATAATTGCTTTGTTTCCAAGTAGATAGGGATTGTGCGGTGTTGCCCCTTGGTTGCTCCTGAAAACTGAACTCAACTGTATATCACCGGGGTCGGACACATTAACTATTTTCATCCCTAATTCTGCAGGAACTTCATCTGCAAAAATAAGGTATTCTCCATCGTTGGTTAAGGTGCTGCTATGGTTATAGCCGGCCTCTGGATAGGTATTTAAACTGCCAATTTGCGAAAAGGAGTTATTAATAGAGTCGAATTTAAAAATTTGTAGTTTATCAAATCCGCAGGAAGCATAAACCGTATCATTTCTTACAAACATATCATGAACCTGGCTAAACTGAGGGAAAAAGCTATTCAAATCAGCCAGAAACTGAGGATTCTCAGGGTCGTTCAAACTATAAACGCCCATAGCGTATTGTGTACTAAGGGTGGTTAGAATTCCACAGTACAATTTATTACCGTCAATGTAAATGGTATGTGATTTTTGAAATATGGTATCAGCATCATGAATGACATGAACACTATCCGGTAAATAGGCCAGATCAATAATTTGTAAACTGTTGGGGGGAGCATCATCACTTACTGCATATAAGTAATGCTGGTAGGTTTTGTATTCTCTCCAAACGCAATTATCTCTTCTACCAGCAACATAATCCACTTCAACAGGATTTCCTGGATTGCTAACATCAATAATGTGTGTTCCTTTCGAACTACCAATAATGGCGTATTCTTTATTATTGTTCGGATCAACATATCCATAACAACTGTTGTATTTTGCGGCAAATTGAGGCTCAGCGGGCATGGTAGGTTCAAACCAGCGACCTAATAAATTTACGTTGCTAAAATCAAAGACTTGACTATACCCCGATAATCCGTTTAAAGTCAAAAAGACCAGAATCAGTAGCTTTTTCATAAAATAGATTTACAAAGATCCGATAAGTTCTTTCATGATAGTGGTCATTTGGGGCTCCGCTTTCATGGCCACGGCCTGTACATCCTCATGAGTTACTTTCACAATTCTGCCCTTCACTCCAATATCGGTAATGATCGAAATTGCGAAACAAGGAATTCCCATATGTCTGGCTACAATGACTTCAGGAACAGTAGACATCCCAACCGCATCGCCACCTATGTTTCTAACGTAAGTGTATTCGGCAGGTGTTTCTAAACAGGGACCGCTAACGCCTGCATAAGTTCCTTGCTGGACTTTTATTTGATTCGCTTTGGCAATTTCTCTTGCGCGTTCAATTAATTGAAGATCGTAGGGTTCACTAAAGTCAGGAAAACGCGGACCTAACTCAGGAATATTTTTCCCTATAAGCGGATTGGAGGGAAATAAATTAATGTGGTCATCAATAATCATTACATCCCCAATTTCGAAGGATGGGTTTACCCCGCCGCTAGCATTCGAAACAAAAAGGTGCCCAATGCCCAAGAATTTCATTACCCGAACAGGAAAGGTAACTTCCTTCATGTCATATCCTTCGTAGAAATGAAACCGCCCTTGCATGGCTACAACTGTTTTTCCGCCAAGTTTACCGAAGATTAACTTTCCTGAATGGCCCTCCACCGTACTTAGGGGAAAGTGAGGGATTTCTTCGTAGGATATAGATTTTTCAATGATAATTTCTTTTACCAGACCACCTAATCCTGTTCCAAGAATGATTCCTACCGAAGGAGTTTCAGTGTATTGACGTTTCAAAAAATCAACGGCTTCTTTTATTTTGCTCAACATAGTTTTGAATTAGTTTTTCAAAGTCATTTTGATCATTTCCGTCAAATTTTACTTCAACAGGAAGGACAAACATAGGCAGATTTTTGACTTCCTCAACAATTTCTTCGCCTCCTAATTTAACGGCATCTTTTTCGGTTATCACAATAATTTTCTCCTTTGCCTTAATTCCGTTAAAAATTTCTTTAATCTTTTGAATATCCTCCCTTTGGTATCCATGATGGTCAGGAAAGTCCACAAGCACTGAAAATGAGGAGTTTCTTCGTAAATATTCTTCAAACGAAAAGGGATTTCCTATTCCGCAAACACCTACTGTGGTGTGTTGAATGGTGAGAGGTAACCCATCGGATTTTTTCTGTTTTTCATGGTTGTCAAGATATGTTCGAAGGGGAACCAAATTACCGTATTTAAGACTGCTAAAAAAAACTTTTGCCTTGGTATAGCGGCTGATCTGGTTTTCAAGATGTCTTCTTTCTATAGGAGATAGGATAGAGGGGCATTTGGTCATAATGACAATATCACAATACCTTGCGTTTTTTCTAAACTCCCTTAATCTTCCAATAGGAAGGATCCAGTCTTGGTAAAAGGGATTTGAGTATTCAGTCAATAAAATTTGAAGCCCGGTTTTTAACTTTAAATGTTGAAGAATATCATCAAAAACAAGAACATCAATCAAAGGATCTTTTTTTTCCAGAAACCTTAAGGCCCTGATTCTTTTTCCATCAACAATGACCTGAGTTTGTGGAAAGAGTTTTTTTACCAGATAGGGCTCATCACCAATTTCTTTCCATGTCGATAAGGCAGTTGATTCCACCATTCCACTTGTGTTTCTTTTATAGCCTCTTGAGATAAAACCTAATCTGTATTTTTGTTCCAGCAGTTTTATAAGATAAATTGAAACTGGTGTTTTTCCGGTTCCTCCAACACTCAGATTGCCTATTCCAAAGGAGGGAATGCCTGGTTTAACCCGCTGCAATAGGTTGACCCGATAGAGCCATCTTCTTGTTTCGGTCAACAAACCAAAAATAAATGCAAAGGGAAAAAGAAACAATTTTAATACTTTCACGAAATAAAATTACAAATTTACCGGCAAATTCAAACATTTTATGGTCCTTTTGAAAGATATTACTTCGTTTTTAGAGGATTTAGCGCCTTTTTCTTTGCAGGAAAGCTACGATAACTCCGGCCTGTTAATGGGTGATCCGGAATGGGAGGTTTCGGGCATTCTTGTTGCTCTAGATGTTACCGAAGCGGTTGTTTTAGAAGCCATCGCTGAGCATTGTAATGTAATTGTTGCACACCATCCCTTTATTTTTCAGGGCATAAAAAAAGTAGATAATGCCAATTGGGTACATCGCGTTTTAAGGAAGGCCATTCAACACGATATTGCCATTATTGCTATTCATACCAACCTCGATAATGTTTTGGACGGGGTTAATGGCAAAATTGCATCTATGATTGCACTTACCCAAACACGTGTGTTGGCTCCACGTCAGGAAATGTTATCAAAAATGGTGGTCTTCGTTCCCGAGAAGCACCATGAATCGGTAAGAGATGCCATTTTTGAAGCCGGGGCAGGGGCTATTGGAAATTATGATGAGTGCAGCTTCAGTTCTCAGGGGAAAGGTTCATTTAGGGCAAAAAGAGGAGCCTCTCCCTTTGTCGGTGAGATTGATAAACTACACATTGAAAACGAAACACGCCTTGAGGTGGTTTTTCCTTCTTCTATTAAAAACAGGATCGTATCTGCCATGAAGAAAGCCCATCCTTATGAAGAAGTAGCATATGATTTGTATAAACTGGAAAATACATTTGATAAAATAGGCGCTGGGTTAATTGGAGAATTAAAAGAGGAATTGGATGAAGAGTCTTTCCTTCAATTATTGGTAAAAAAATTCCAACTTAAGGGACTTAGACACAGTCCATTGCCTGGTCGCAAGATTAGAAAAGTGGCACTTTGTGGCGGTTCTGGTTCATTCCTTTTGAATAAGGCCATTCAATCAGGAGCCGATGTCTATGTTACCGCTGACCTTAAGTTTCATGATTTTTTTGATGCGGAAGGTAAAATCCTCTTTGTTGATATCGGACACTTTGAAAGTGAGCAATTTACGATTGACTTACTGAGGGAGCATTTATTACAAAAATTTCCTACATTTGCGGTCCGAAAAACCAAAAACAGTACCAACCCGGTTCATTATTACCCATAATAACATGTCAAAAACGAAGGTAGTTGCAGAAAAAGATCTCTCCGTTGAGGAGAAACTTCAGGCTTTGTATAATTTACAACAGATTGATTCTGCTATTGACAGAATGCATATTCTTCAAGGTGAGTTACCGTTGGAAGTCTCTGATTTAGAAGATGAGGTTGCTGGTCTTCATACCCGTATCACCAACTTAAGCGAGGAACTTAATGGACTTGAGGAACAGGTTTCAGGCAGGAAGAATGCCATGAAAGAGGCTCAGGAATTAATAAAGAAGTACGAAGGTCAACAAAATAAGGTTAGAAATAACCGAGAATTCGACTCTCTAAATAAAGAAATTGAATTCCAAACCCTTGAGATTCAACTTTCTGAAAAACGAATCAAAGAAGCGAAAGCTGCAATTACCCAAAAAGCAGAAATTCTTAATTTGGCGAAAACCCAATACGAGGAAAGAAGAAAAGATCTTGAACATAAGCAGGGAGAATTGAAGGAAATTGTTTCTGAAACAGAAAAGGAAGAAAAAATTCTACAGGCTAAATCAGAAGGTGCCAAATCCTTGATTGAGCCCAGATTGTTGAACGCCTATCAGCGTATGAGAGAAAACTCTAGAAATGGTCTCGCTGTGGTTACAGTTGAACGCGATGCCTGCGGTGGTTGTTTCAACAAAATTCCACCCCAAACGCAAATGGATATTAGAACCCACAAAAAACTCATCGTTTGTGAGCATTGTGGAAGAATTCTGGTAGATGCTGCACTTTTTAAATCAGAATAACATCAATGCCTCAGGGCAATACAGCAGAGGGGATTTCTTCAAAGGAATCCCCTTTTTCATTTTTACCCTTTTTCTCATTTTTTTTGGTTGTTCACATTTGTCGGCCTCCGGGCTTACAGCTGAGCCTGGCCCAAACGGTAAAAAAGCCCTGCTATCTATGGTTCGGCTCGATCTTGGTGGAACCCTGAAGTATTTACAGGAAGAGAAAAAACTTAACCCCGGAAGTTTTTTTTGTGATTATGTTGAGTTAAAAGCAATGTCGCTCAAACTTTTGATCAATGAAGATCATCATTCGGTTTCCGCATGGGAAGAAAGAGTCGAAGAGTTTGAGCGAAAACTAAAGGCAAAGAATTTTACCGGTAAAAACAACTACATCTGGAGGGCCGAACTTTTGTTAATGAAAGCTTTTTTGAACATAAGGAGAGAAAAGTATTTTGTTGCTGTAAAGGACTTTAACAATGCCTATCATTTCTACTTGTCAGGGTTAGGCAGATACCCAGAGAACCTTGAATTACGAAAAGGAGCAGCCCTAGTAAATGTCCTTTTGGGTGTTGTACCTGAAAACTACAAGTGGGCGTTGAAGGTACTCGGCTTCGATGGTGATTTGGTAAAGGGTCTTGATGGTTTGAAAAGCGTTATTTCCTTGAGCAGCGACTCCTCCGAAACTTATCTGAAAGAAGAAGCACTTTTTCTGTACACAACCCTAGGGTTAAATTTTGGAAGAAAAAATGCCGATTTATTAAGTATAATTTATGCCAATAAAGCGCACATTGAACATAATCCACTAATTCGGTATGCCTTTACTGCTGCGGTTTTGAAAGAAACCAATGCAAAAGCAGCTATGGAAATTTTCGGACCAACACCACCCACTGAAAACCTACCCCATCTTTTATATTTAAAAGGTTACCTTTTATTACTTGAGGGGGATTCTCAGGCAGGAATCTGGCTGAAGAAGTTTTTAAAAATCCATAAGGGCAAAATGCTGGTGGCTGCCTCTTATCAAAAGTTATCATGGGTTTATTACCTAAATTCCGATTTGAAGCAAGCAAGTTTTTACAAGGAAAAAATTCTGGAAACCGGACTGTACCCAACAGACGAGGACCTTCAGGCAAAAAATGCAGCCATGCATCCCATGCCGGCAAAGTGTTTGTTAAGGGCGCGATTGGATTTTGACGGTGGGTTCTATCAAAAGAGTTTAAAACAACTATTATCATGTGCTCAGGGAGAATTGAAAAACACCTCTGAACACCTGGAATTTCTTTATCGGTTAGGAAGGGTACAACAAAAATTGGGAAATGCTGAAAAAGCCCTTCATTATTTTGATTTAACCATATCCAGGGGAATGAAAAACAAGGATTATTATGCCCCAGCGGCAGCATTATATGCAGGCAATATGTTGGAGGAACTTGGAAATATAAATAAAGCCAGGGATTACTACAAAAAAGTTTTTGAGTTTAAGGATTATCCTTATGAGAGAAGTCTAAGCCAAAAGGCCAAAGCAGGACTATCCAGAATAAAGGCCCTCAATTAGTTGTGCTTGGCCTGTTGATTAAGCGAACCTTAATGGCCTCAGGTTTTTGATTGTTTAATTGAATACTAAATTCTACCTCATCGCCTTTCTGAACCTGATCTCTCAGACTTTCCAGGCGAATAAAATAGCTTGCTCCATCCGAAGAAATTACCTTGCCAAACCCTTTGTAAGGGTCAAAATACAATATGGTTCCTTTTTTCATAGACTACAAGCCAAACATGAACCCGATGCGAAAGGTTGGGTTTGAGTAGGGCGAAAATTCGCTTCTATTAAGGTTGAAAAGCAAGAGAACATCAAGTCCAGAATTGGAACCGATTAAACTTCTGTATCCAATTCCTGCATAAAAAGAGGGAATGTTGAATTTTTTAGAGGGAACCCATTCACCATTCAAAACTTCATATTCAAGATGAGTAAACAAATAATTTAGCGGAAACCATCTAGCAAAAACCCTTCCACCAAGCACAGTTGAGGAGTATTTTATCAAGCGATCATTAAAGTAAATGATGGAAATTCCTGTTCCTAGGTGAACTTTCGGGATAATTTCAGAAGAAACCTGCGGTGAAAGGTCGATAAGGGTAATGGTTCCAAAAAGCAGACTAAAATTCCCACCCACCTGAAGCGATTGAAGAAAGTCTTTCTTTTTAGGATCCTGATGAACGGTTGGTAAATCACTCCTATCAGGCAACACATAATCATTTTGGCCCAAAGAGGGATTTGTAAGGATTAGAAAGAAAATGAAAAAATGCAGCACCTTTGCAGACCAATAAAAAGAAATATGGAATTTTGTGTTGTTGTAACCGGTGCCGGCAAGGGAATAGGAATGGCTCTTGTAAAGGAAATCATTCATAGGTTTCAAAAAGAAGATTTGGTTTTATTTCCCAATTCAAATTTGGGTAAGCGAAGAAAGATTAGTGCTGTAAAGATAATCGCTATTAGTCGGCAAACGAAAGACTTGTTGAAATTAAGGCAAAGGCTTGAGAAAAAAGAAACGCGTAAAGGAGTAACACTCATTCCCATATCGGCCGAATTGGGAAACAAAGAGGGACTCGAAGAAATATTATCAAGGGTGAAATCCCTAGGAGGTCCTGTTCACGCACTCATTAATAATGCAGGATTATTTTTGCACGCACCTTTAAAAGAGATATCCTTTGAAAAAATCATGGAGGTATACTTTGTGAATGTTGTAAGTCCAACAATGTTGATTCAGGGCTTGATGCCGCAATTGGAAATGGAGGAATCACATATATTGAATATAGGCAGTATGGGAGGTATACAGGGCTCGTTAAAGTTTCCGGGCTTCTCAGTTTACAGTTCAAGTAAAATGGCATTAGCAGGAATAACAGAGTGTTTGGCTGTGGAAATGCCTCGGAATGTTTCGATTAATTGCCTTGCTTTGGGTTCGGTAAATACAGAAATGTTGAAAACTGCCTTTCCTGATTACGTTTCGGATGTTGAGCCGGAGCAAATGGGGCGTTATATTTTTGACTATATGAATGGGGCACTAGGGCTTCAGAACGGGAAGCTGGTAGAGATTTCGCGCAACAATCCTTAAATTTTTCAACTTGATAATCAATCAATTGAGAGAAAAGTAGAAAATAATTCGAGATAGCTCTTGTCAAATCAAAACATAGCCTGTACTTTTGCGCTCCCAAATCAGGGGATACGTTCTTAAAAAGTCTACCAAAAAAACCGAAATCAAAAGCGGAAAAAGTTTTTTAAAAAATTGTAAAATTATTTTTAAAAAATGTTTGGAGGAATGAAAAAAGGAGTTACCTTTGTAGCCCCGAAAAAAACGGAATCCTGAAGAGGATAGTTCTTTGAAAATCTGAAGAAGTCAAGAAGGTTGATTGTAGTAAATCAATTAAAATCAAGGCCACCTAAAAAATCGTTAGTTGAAATAAACTAACACCAAATTTACAATGAAGAGTTTGATCCTGGCTCAGGATGAACGCTAGCGGCAGGCCTAATACATGCAAGTCGAACGGTAACAGGGTAGCAATACCGCTGACGAGTGGCGCACGGGTGCGTAACGCGTATGCAACTTACCTTTAACTGGGAGATAGCCCCTCGAAAGAGGGATTAATACCCCATAGTATAATGAAGAAGCATTTCTTTATTATTAAAGCTCCGGCGGTTAAAGATGGGCATGCGTTGCATTAGCTTGTTGGTGAGGTAACGGCTCACCAAGGCTACGATGCATAGGGGATCTGAGAGGACTAACCCCCACACTGGTACTGAGACACGGACCAGACTCCTACGGGAGGCAGCAGTAAGGAATATTGGTCAATGGACGCAAGTCTGAACCAGCCATGCCGCGTGCAGGATGACGGCCCTACGGGTTGTAAACTGCTTTTATACGGGAAAAAACCCTTGCTCGTGAGCGAGGTTGATG
>JBILVQ010000370.1:0-2650 GCA_044370375.1 Bacteroidia bacterium | reverse complement strand
AAATGACGGACAACAAAGCGAGAAGAAAGACAGCCATTAAAAAATTTAGCCTCTCAGCCGAAAAATCCCCTACCACCCCATGTCGGGAAAGCCCACCAGAAAGCTATCAAGCAGAGGAGCTTTTTTGCGCTTTTCGGTGTTGACCGAAACCCATGCCTTGCACCTGCTAGCCCAAAAAACTTTGCACGACTTTCTTGTATCTGAAAGCTTTCGTAGCCTCGATCGCTATCGGGGTCCAGGCAAATAATTTTTCTCAATTTCTATTGGGAAGGTCTTTTCTATATTTTTGCTTTCGTAAGAAAGGATAATCAATGAAAGCTGGTTGATTATTTCATTTCTTGACTTTAGCTCGAAGGCCTTCAGCGCCCTTTGTTGACAGCTAATCGCACCTTAATGCTTTGTTAATTTCATCTAAAACCACTTTGTGCCTTGTTTTGGATGTATGCCAAGCCTGAAAATTCCAGTTGAAGATCTCAACGAATTAAAATTAATTCTATTTTTACAACGTATTTACTCCCCCAATTTTTCGATGAAAAAAAATATATTCTTCAAATTGAAACGAAACAAATTAGCTAAGGCACTTTCTATTTTAGCTATCATCGTTTTAGGAAGTACTGCCAATCATGTTTTTGCCCAAAACTGGAATGAGGTCATCAAAGCCGTTGCTTCAGACAGGGCCGTTGAAGATCGCTTTGGCAATGCTGTAGCCATCTCCGGAGATTATGCCATCGTGGGTGCAGAGTATGAAGATCATAATGTACAAGGAACTGTATTTAGGGACCAAGCCGGTGCTGCTTATATTTTTAGAAACATTGCCGGCACCTGGACTGAAGTTCAAAAGATTGTGGCTTCAAACAGGAATACCGGTGATAATTTCGGGCATTCTGTAGCTATTTCAGGTGATTATGCCATTGTAGGTGCTCACACCAATGATGGTTTTATTTCAGGAACAGGTAACGTCAATAACTCAGGTGCTGCATATATCTTTAAAAATACAGCAGGAGTATGGACGCAGGTAAATATTCTCGAAGCTTTTGACTTTGAAGCAGATGATCTATTTGGTTGCTCGGTAGCTATGTCAGGTGATTATGCCATGGTGGGCGCCTGGAGGGAAGATGAAGATGAAGATGAAATAAATTCCTTTTCTGATGCCGGTTCAGTTTATGTCTTTCATAATAATGGTGGAACATAGTCTCATCTGCAAAAAATTGTACCTTTAGACAGAGGAACAGATGATGAATTTGGCAATTCAGTTAGCATTTCTGGTGATTACGCCCTAGTAGGAGCAATGTTGGAAGACCACAATTTAACAGGTGGCCAAACCCTACTTTCGGCAGGCTCATCCTATATTTTTAAGAATAATGCCGGAACCTGGTCCCAGGTGCAAAAGATTATAGCCCCCGACAGAGATGCCGATGATATGTTTGGTAGTAAAGTATCTATTTCGGGTAACTATGCGTTGATTGGTGCTCTTAATGAAGAAGAAGACGCAGCAGGAGCAAATGCTATTGCTGGGGCAGGAGCAGCCTATTTGTTTGAAAATACTGCCGGAACTTGGTCCATGGTTCAAAAAATCGTAGCGTCAGACCGAGGTGGTGTTGATGATTATTTTGGCGATGCTGTTGCACTTGAAGGTAATTATGCCATCGTGGGTGCTTTTTTGGAGGATGAAGACAGCACCGGAGGTAATACCTTAAGTGCTGCAGGTTCCGTTTATTTCTTTCAAAATACCATTGCGGTTGCCATTGTAGCCAATAGTTTTGAAAAAGAAATGACCATCTCCCCTAACCCTAACAATGGAAACTTCGCCATAAATCTTGGAGCAGTTGGTGAAAATACAATGATTTCAATTACCGATGTTTCAGGAAGATTGATTGATTCAAAAAAATTCACAAATGTAAAAGTGCTTAATCTTTCTATAGATCAACCAGCGGGAATATATTTTATTGCTGTGCAAACCGATAACAAAAAAGTGTTTCTAAGATTGGTAAAAGAATAAGCCTTACAAACTTGAATTTTAATGAATCTATTTCTTTTGTTTTCAATGGCAAAGTTCAGAAAAAAGTTGATTATAGCCTGAGTGCCTTGAATGCTCATGTAGGACAAAAAAGTTTTTGTGCCTGGTGCAAAGACAACCATGCACTTTCCCTGCATTGGTCCCTTTTGAATATTTTGACCTCATAAATAGTAACGACCTTCCCCTGATCGAAAAGTCCTAAAAGAATACCCTTCAACAAAAAAGATTATTCTATCAAAACTTAAATTAACTCATTGAAGTGCCATTAACCAAAGAGGAGCAAAAGAATTAAACGAATTAATGGGACCCACTAGGATTAAAAAAAAGCAGACCCATCACCGATCAAAGCAAAAATGAAAATCGAAAAAATTGCGCTCATTAAAATCAAAATGAAGGACCTAAAAGGAAGCATTCTTGGGCTTTTCATATCTGTCCTTCTTACGATGGGAGCTTGCAATAGCGATAAACAAACCTTCTCCTTGCGTGAATTGAAACCCTTTATCCTTGAGCAAAATGGAGCTGAAATTTTTCAATACTGGGAATTCAAGAATTCACCTTCGTTATGGGACACCAATTTTACCGACCCACTCAGTTTAAAACTTTACAAGGACTCATTGGTACTTTTGCTTAGCA
>JBILVQ010000369.1:0-2657 GCA_044370375.1 Bacteroidia bacterium | reverse complement strand
AACAGCCGGTTCATTGATGGGGAACTTGATATAACCATTTCCATTGGTCATCACTTTACTCATCAGGGCGGTATATTCTGTTGATATATCCTTATCGTCAAAGGTTACCAAATTGGCGAATCCCATAACGTTGGCGTAAAAATCCGACCATTGGTTCATGGCTCCCATTTCAACATTTCCTACCATGTGATCAATGTACTTTAACCCGGTTGGTATGGGGTGGTACTCAGTGTTCAAAGCTTCATAGCCGGGCAAAAACAGTCCGCGATAATCTTTTCTTTCAATAAAAATATGCACGGTATCTCCATACGTATGAATGCCGGAACGTTTAATGGTTCCGTGCTGATCGCTAATGGTTTCAGGTTGAAGGAAAGGTTTTGCTCCACGGGAAACCGTTTGCTTGTAGGCATCGTAGGCATCATTCACCCACAAGGCAATGACCCTTACTCCATCACCGTGACGGTTCAAATGTTTGGCCATTTCGCTATCGGGATTAAACGGAGTGGTTAACACCAATTTAATTTTTCCCTGTTGCAAAACATAGGAGGTAAAATCACGCACACCGGTCTCAAGCCCTGCATAAGCCAGGTCTTGAAAACCAAAAGCTGTTTTATAAAAATGTGCAGATTGTTTGGCATTGCCTACATACAATTCAACATAATCGGTACCATTGATCGGCAAAAAATCTTGTGCCTTTTCAAACACTTTTTGAGTTTCAGAGTACTGAAAATTTTTAACTGCTGTTAAATCTTTTGTTTCCATTTTTTTGAATTATGAAATGAGTTGTGCTTCAGGTTTCTTGGTGAGCCAAGAATGGTAATAATCAACATCCTCAAGTCCAAGAGCTTGTTTGGTAATTTTAACGGGACGGAAAGGATCTATCATTACTGCTAGTTCATTGGTTTCTTTTTTTCCAATGCTTCTTTCAATGGCACCGGGGTGTGGGCCATGGGGTATGCCTGCAGGATGCAGCGTAATCTGACCTTTCTTGATATTGTTTCTACTCATAAAATCACCATCAACATAGTACAGCAATTCATCACTGTCGATATTGCTATGATGATACGGTGCGGGAATGGCCTGCGGATGATAATCATACAAGCGCGGAACAAAAGAACAGATGACGAAATTATGCCCTTGAAAATGTTGATGAATGGGAGGCGGCATGTGAATGCGACCGGTGATGGGTTCAAAATTAAAAATAGACATGGCATAAGGGTAGCTACAGCCATCATAGCCCACCAAATCGAAGGGATGATTTTCATAAACGTAGGGATAAATCAATCCACGTTTCTTGATGTTAATCAAAAAATCACCTTTCTCATCATGGGTTTTCAAATTTTGTGGCAATTTAAAATCACGCTCACAAAAGGGCGAATTTTCTAAAAACTGTCCGTACTGATTTCTGTACCTTGGCGGGGTTTCAACAGGACTAAATGATTCAACAATCAACCATTTGTTTTTAGAGGAAGTAAACTGAACTTGGTACACTGTACCCCTTGGTATTACAATATAATCACCATACTCAAAATCAATACTACCAAACATGGTGTTTACAGTGCCTTCCCCTTCATGAATAAAAATCAACTCATCGGCATCTGCATTTTTGAAGAAATAATGCTCCATGCTTTTCGAAGGAGCAGCCAAGCCGATGGTTAGGTCATCATTTACAAAAAGAACTTTTCTACTCTTGAGGTAGTCTTCTTCCGGCTGAAGATGAAATCCCTGAAAGCTTCTTGCCTGTAAATTGTCTTCAATGGCAATTTCCGGTTTCATGCTATAAGGTTTTCCGTGGTCTTTCACCATGGTGGGCGGATATAAATGGTAGGCCAGTGTGGCAACACCGGAAAAACCTTCTGTTCCGATCAACTCTTCGTGGTACAAGTCACCATTGGGTTGACGAAAAACCACATGACGTTTATGAGGGACTAATCCAATCTGACGGTAAATGGGCATGGCAATTTATTTTGATGATACAAAATTAGGCCCGGCCTAAAACCGCCAAAATGACAATTGTCAGCGAAAAGGATGATTTAAATCATGAATGGCTTCTTCATGTCGGAAAACGCCTCACACAATTTCTTTTAGTACCTCAATGGATTTTATTTCCGTAAATTCAGGTACATGGTATCGAAAATAATCTATCAGAATGTTTAAAATTGCTGCTCTTTGTTCACGCGTTATTTGTAAAACATCCTCTGAAGAATCAATCGGATTAAAAATCAAATTAATTTTCTCTGAAAGAACTTCATCGCGAATGGTGCCGGAAGCTGCGTAAGTTTGATGAACAAACATTCCTTCCTGTGGATTGAAAAAGCGATTGTTGCTATCAAAATTATTTTCAGGATGAAACCCTAGTGCAGAGGCCAGACCGGCCATAAAGAAAAGATGAAAATCAGCAATTTTTTCTTCGGTTTTTTCCAGGGAATGCAGACCTGACAAAACATAATCATACAAGGCTTGATCCTCTTGGTGATTCTTTAACACCCGATACAATACTTCGGCAAGAAAAAGTGCAATTAATCTTTTGGCATGATGCTGATGCAAATTAGAGAAAAGCTGTGCAGGGCTTACCTCCTTTACCCTCCCCAATTGATCGGGTGAAACATTTTTAAATACAAAATTCAATTCCTGCATGGGTCTGAACAATGCAGCAG
>JBILVQ010000368.1:0-2667 GCA_044370375.1 Bacteroidia bacterium | reverse complement strand
AGTTCTTCCCAAATACCAATGTTGGCCTCCTAAATCAGCACGTTGAGCCATCCAATTCCTCCCTGGTTTTTCTTTGCTTAAATATTCAATAGAAACTTTGGCAAGAAGCTTAACTTCCACCAAGTCAGGCACATACGGCCCATCTGCTAACCTTGGGTTTCAATCCACGGCTACTAAACAAACAAGGCCTTGTTCAAGGCAATGGCCTCGCTGCTCTTTAAATAACGCAGCGCAAACTCAAAGGCTCCATGACTGGCTTGCAGGAATTCAGCCGCATCCATCATTTGATAGCTAGTTAAAGCATCAATAAATTTTTGTGGTTCCTGCAACGGAAGCGCATAGCCTCCTTGGTTCTTTTCTAAATTCTTCCAAGGGGTACGATCCGAAATTACAACAGGCATCGCATTCAAAAAACTCTCCAAAATGGTATGTCCGAAATTTTCCCCCAACGTTGGCAATAGCGTTACATGCTGCGATTGCATCAAGGCAATAATGTCTTCGTTGCTCATGGCCCCGCGATAATCAAAATAAATATGATTGCCATAGGTGGCCGTTATGGCTTTGCATTGTGCCCAATAAACTTCATCGTAAACCGGACCCACCAACGTAAAGTTTACCACTCCGCCCATCAATCCTACCAAGCGACAAGCCTCCAAAACATTTTTTTCTGGTGCCACCCTCGCAACCGTCAAAATATTGAGCACTCCTTTTTCTTTTGTTTTTAAAATAGGCTCTTTGTTTTCATGATAGGGTGGAAGGGCAGGGGCATAATGCACAACATTGGATGGATACCATTGCTGAACATGGGCTTTTTCATGCTCGCTGGTAGCCTGAAACAAAACGTTTTTATACCAGCCGGCCAGTCTGGAAAAATAAAGAAAGGCAAGTTTTTTATTGCGCTTGAGGGCCAAAGCATCGGGTGCCAACATGCCACGAGGTGCAACAATTACTTTTCCGGAGTAATTTTTTTTAAGTAAACGTAGCGGTAACAAAGTAAATGACGGACTAAAAAAACTATTCAGATATACGGCATCCCATTTACGCTCTGTAATCAATGCACTAAAGGTTGCAGCATTCTGATGCGCTTCGTCAAGATACATCACCTTCGATGTGCCCGGCCCTGCCTGCCATGCATTGGCCTTGATGCCCCGATAGGGTTCAACATCACAATAGTCGGTGTTGCGCGTTACAATGTAAAACTGATAATCGTGTTGCAAATGCATCACCAAATTCAGACAGGAACGAATTGGGCCTCCCGCCTTAAAACCGGGATAAAACCAATCAATGAAAACAAGTATTTCAGGCATCTATTCCATTTTGTTGAAACCAATTTTCCAAAACCACCAGGTACCAGATTCTCGACCAGGAAATACTCGGATCATCCGCCAGAAATCGATTCCACAAATCCATAATGGCCTTTCCGTTCAATAAACTTCTTCCCGACAATCCCCTCATTTTTTCTTCGCAAAAATCTTTTAATTCCTGTTTCATCCACTTTTTCCACGGAAAAGTAAAGCCCATTTTAGGACGATGTACTATTTCTGACGGAAGCAAATCGCCTAAGGATTCAATCAGCAATTGCTTGGGCGTATGCGGAAATTTTAAATGGTCTTGTATTCCCAATACATATTCTACCAAAGTATAATCCAAAAACGGAACCCTTACCTCCAGGGCATGTGCCATGCTCATTTGGTCGGTATCACGCAATAAAGTATTAACCATGTAGGTGCTCATTTCTGCCTTGCTTACCCAAGATAAAATTCCCTGCTTTTCTTTTTTATAGTGTGCGCTTATCATGCTGACATGATTGGCCGGGAATTGTTTTTCTTTCCATAATTTTTCCAAATAATGGTCGGGCAAAACTTTTCTTGAAAGTGCATAAACATCGGCAAGGTTTAAATTGGGTAAGGATAACAATTCATCCATTTTATCCATCCCGATTCCCGGCTTTACTATTTTCCCGGCTTTGGCAGGTAAGGCGCGCATAAAAGAAGGTATGGCCTGTAACCAGGCGTTTTTGTTCACGCTGTACATCCTTTTGAAAACATCATAACCTGCAAACAATTCATCTCCGCCCAAACCCGATAAGGCCATGGTAATCCCTGCTTCTTTGGTTACCTTTGAAACTACATAAGTATTGGGCCCGTCTCCGCTCGGATGATCCATCGCCATCAACGCATTGGGAAGTTCTTTTCTGAAATCTTCCGGATCAAGCATTATTTCATGATGCTCGGTATCAAACTTTTCAGCAATCATCCTTGCATATTTCGCTTCGCTAAATTCCGGGTCGTTGAAGACAATGGAAAAGGTTTTTACTTTATGATGCGATACTTGAGACATCAGGCCAACAATGGCACTGCTGTCGATACCGCCAGAAAGAAAAGCCCCGAAAGGAACATCCGCTACCAATCTTCGGGCAACCGCTGCTTCCAGTAATTTTTTTACATCCTTTTTTATTTGTTCCTTATCGTCATGCGCAGCATTTATTTTTTTGTCGCCCAACTTCCAAAAGGGATGTATTTTGGCTTCCCCATTCAACGAAATGGTCATGTGGTGACCCGGCATGAGCATGAGAATGTTCTGAATAATCGTAAAGGGCGCATGTACCGTTTGGTAGCGTAAATAATCAGCCAGCGAATCGGGATTTACTTTTTTCTCTATCAGGCC
>JBILVQ010000007.1:0-30348 GCA_044370375.1 Bacteroidia bacterium | reverse complement strand
ACATTGTTATGTACATGTCGCTCCTATGGAGCTTATCGTAACGTTTGGTGCTTGGTTATCAAGATACCGCTCCTAAAGGAGCTGATAAGGGATGACACGCATGGTTGGGATATTTCGCTCCTATGGAGCTTAGGTTTTTTGGATTGTAGAATATGATATGCCGCTCCTAACGGAGCTAATCGTAACGCTTAGGGCTTGGTTATGAAGATACCGCTCCTGACGGAGCTATAAAGACCACCTTAAAATTGGGACATTGTTATGAATATGCCGCTCCAAAAAGAGCTATTAAATGATGACTTGGGTGGTTAGGATTTAATGACAACATTTATCGCCTAAGAAGCAGCGCTCGAAATGCCACTTAAAAAACTTACCGCTGAATGCTCCAATTCATTATACCTGCTTATTGGCAATGATGGCAAGCGCCTTGGCAATGATGCTAATACCCTGCTCAATTTGTGCCTTGCTGATAACCAATGGTGGTGCAAAACGAATAATGTTTCCATGTGTTGGTTTGGCCAACAATCCTAATCGCTTCAACTCCATGCATACATCCCAGGCCGTTTTTCCCTCCTGTTCCTTTATGACCAAGGCGTTTAACAAACCCTTTCCCCTGATACTCTCAATCAAGGGTGAATCTATCTTTTTTAATTCTTCTCTAAAATAAGCACCCATTTCGGCCGCATTCTCTGCCATGCGCTCGTCCTTCAACACCTGCAAGGCTTCCATCGCAACAGCACAGGCCAAAGGATTTCCACCATAGGTTGAACCATGTTCTCCGGGTTTTATGACCAACATTACTTCATCATTCGCCAATACCGCAGACACCGGCAATACCCCACCTGACAAGGCTTTGCCCAATATTAAAATATCCGGCTTTACCTCTTCATGATCGCAGGCCAACATCTTTCCTGTTCTGCAAAGTCCGGTTTGAACCTCATCGGCAATCATCAATACATTATAACGACTACACAATGCACGAACACCCTTTAAATATCCTTCATCCGGAACTACCACCCCTGCTTCACCCTGTATCGGTTCAAACATAAATCCTGCAACATCAGGATGCTGCAAAGCTTTTTCAAGTGCAGCCAAATCATTGTAAGGAACCAAATCATAGCCCGGCACAAAAGGCCCAAAACCTGAAGTGCTGCTCGGATCGGTTGAAGAGGAAATGGCCGCAATGGTGCGTCCCCAAAAGTTTCCTTCCACAAAAACCATTCTTGCCTGATTTTCCTTGATCTTTTTTACTTCATAACCCCACTTCCTGGCCAACTTTAAAGCGGTTTCTCCACCCTCAACCCCTGTATTCATCGGCAATACCTTATCATATCCAAAATAAGTGGTAATGTATTGTTCGTATTCTCCCAAACGATTGTTGTAGAAAGCGCGGGAGGTTAAGGTTAATTCTTTGGCCTGATTGATCAAGGCAGCAATGATGCGCGGATGGCAATGGCCCTGGTTAACGGCAGAATAAGCCGACAAAAAATCAAGATACTGAACCCCATCCACATCGGTTACATGAACTCCTTTTCCTCTTTCCAACACAACAGGTAGGGGATGATAATTGTGCGCTCCGTAACGGTTTTCCAATTCCATTGCCTCGGCAGCATTGATTTTTTGTCTGATAATACTTTCCATTTTGCAAAGATAAGATTAGAATTTGGCTTTCTGTGGAGCCTAAATGCTTTTGATGTAAGGATATGTTTAATTTTACACCCAATGAAAGTAGGTACTATCGTAGAATCGTTGCCCATCGTGGATATCAGCGCAGAGGGTTTAGGCGTAGGAAAAATGAATGATTTCGTTTTTTTTGTAAAAGGAACCGTGCCCGGTGATGTGATCCATGCCATGGTAAGCAAAAAAAAATCCGGATGGGGCGAAGCCCGTTTATTAGAAATCGTTAAACCTTCACCACAAAGAATTCAACCCTTTTGTGGTCATTTTGGAATTTGTGGCGGATGCAAGTGGCAAAACATGAGCTACGCAACCCAACTGCAATACAAAGAAAGTCAGGTGGTTGAAACCATTCGAAGAATTGGCAAAACGGAGGCCAAATCCATAGCCCCGATTCTTGGTTCTGCCAGCGATCGTTTCTATCGAAACAAAATGGAATATTCATTTAGTGAAAAGGGCTGGCTCACCGAAAAACCAAAAGAAGGTGAGTTTATCCCGGCCCCACCCGCCCTGGGCTTCCATATACCCGGCAAGTTTGATAAAATTCTTAACATAACGCATTGCTCTCTTCAACCTGAACCGGCCAATAAAATCAGGAATCATCTTTATGATTATGCCATCCATCATCAATTAAGTTTTTTTCACCCCAAAACGCAGGAAGGGTGGCTTCGTTCACTCATTTTACGAAACACTTTGGCGGGTGAATGGATGGTGATTGTGGTGGTGACAAAAATGGAAGAAGCGCTATTAAATTCAATGCTGCAAAGTCTGCAGGATGCGTTGCCTGAAATCAATCACTTGTTGTACATCATTAACAACAAAAGAAATGATACCATCAACGATTTGCCCTACACGGTCTTTAAAGGGAAGGATTATTTAACCGAAACCATGGAAGACCTGCAGTTCAGAATTGGTCCTTATTCCTTTTATCAAACCAATCCGGCACAAGCTTATCAATTGTACCGACTCACCCGCGAAATGGCCGGATTAACCGGCTCCGAAAACCTTTACGATTTATATACCGGAACCGGCACCATCGCTCAATTTGTTGCTCGTCAATGCAAGCAAGTGGTGGGTATTGAATATGTTCCGGAGGCGATTCGCGATGCGCAAATAAACGTTGAACTAAATGCCTTGAACAACCTGAGTTTTTATGCAGGCGATATGAAAGACATCCTGAATGAGAACCTCTTCGAAAAACATGGGAAGCCGGATGTTATCATCACTGATCCACCCAGAGCAGGAATGCATGAACAAGTGGTGCAGCAAATTTTGAAAGCTGCTCCGGAAAAAATTGTTTATGTGAGTTGCAATCCATCTACGCAAGCAAGAGATATTCAATTAATGGCTGCTCAATATTCTTTAGAAGCCATACAACCGGTGGATATGTTTCCGCAAACGCAACACGTAGAAAACATAGCTTTGCTGCAAAAAAAATAAAATGGAAAATTTAAACCCCGATTTTTGGAATCAACGCTATGCCAACGAAGAAACCGGCTGGGATTTAAAAAGCGTTTCCCCTCCTATTCAGCAATACTTCGATTTACAGGAAAACAAAAATCTTCATATCCTAATTCCCGGAGCAGGAAACGCTTGGGAAGCAGAGCATCTTTTTAAAAGTGGCTTTGCAAACGTACATGTGTTGGACTATGCAGCTTTGGCCGTTGAAAATTTTAAAAACCGTTTCCCTGATTTCCCTGCTGCACAGGTGCATTGCGAAGATTTTTTTCAACACAAGGGACAGTATGATTGCATTGTGGAACAAACTTTTTTTTGTGCCCTCAACCCAAACCTGCGTAAAGATTATGTGATGCAAATGCATCGCTTATTGAAACCGGGTGGTATTTTGGTTGGATTACTTTTTAACGACCCCTTGAATGAGGATAAACCTCCCTTTGGCGGCAACGAAAAAGAATACCGCAAACTGTTTGAAAGCTATTTTATCCTCGATACCTTTCAAACAGCCATCAACTCTATTGCCCCAAGGGCCGGTCGCGAATTTTTTATTCGCTTTAGGGCAAAAAAACAATAAACAGCTCTTATCCTATTCGCCTGCTTTATCATAAACCCAATTTTCCTGCATTAAAATCAACATTCACCAAATAGTTATTAACAAAAACTATTTTTTGGCACAGTTTTAGCAGGCTGCGGGCATGTTTCGCAAAATAATATTTGGTTTATCCTTGTTTTTGGCCTTCGCAGGGTCGGCATTGGCCGGCAATGGGACCGGAAACATTGTTAAACCTGACGAAAACACGCTTCAGGCATTCTTTTGCGCACACCAAGTAGAATTGGATTCTTGTCAGCCCCCTGCCTTTTACCAAACCATTTATCAATGGATGGGCGCCAGGTATCGAAGCAAAACCCCTTCCGGAAGAGCGTTGGATTGCAGTGGTTTTGCCGGACTGGTCTATAAAGAAGCCTATCAAATCAAACTCAACGGAGGTTCCTACTCCATTTATCCCCAAACCACCCCCCTTGCCAAAAATGAATTGCAACCGGGCGATTTGGTTTTCTTTAAAATCCGAAAAGGCAGAATTTCTCATGTGGGCATTTACCTGGGTAACAATAAGTTTGTTCACTCCGCTACAAGAGGTGGTGTTAGAATTGACGACCTGAACGATGCCTATTACAAAAGGTACTTTTTTAAAGGCGGACGTATCCTTCCAACTTCCTAGTATCTCAGAACAAGAAGCTCCCTTCTTTACAGGTGGTCTTTCATTTTGCCAAATTTAAATGGAAGGAATCCTTATTTTTGTGCGCAATTGATGCCATGAAAAGAACCCTTATCCTCAACCAACTTCAAATAGAACAAAAAATCAGGCGCATGGCCTGGCAGTTGTTTGAAGACCATTTTAGGGAAAAAGAAATTTGGGTGGCAGGCATTGCAGGGCGTGGTTTTACATTGGCCGAAAACCTTGTGGCTGCGTTGAAAGAAATTAAAGACTGTCCAACCATCCATTTGCTCGAACTAAAAGTTAACAAGCAAAACCCCTTGGCTGATTTAGCATCGGCAACCGAAAAGCAATCAGAACTTCAAGGCAAGGTATTGATCGTGGTTGATGATGTTTTGAACTCCGGAAAGACGCTCTTGTATGGCGTGAAAAAGTTCATGGATATCCCATTAAAGAAAATTGCCACGCTGGTTTTGGTTGACCGCAATCACCGCTCCTTTCCTGTGAATGCCGATTATGTTGGACTTAGTTTAGCCACCACCTTATTGCAAAACATACAAGTGGTTTTATCGGCAGAAGAAAGGGCTGTTTATCTTGAAGACTAAAAAAAACTAAGCAAACCGCTCCTTTAATTGCTTGGTGATGGCCATAGCAACCTCCTCTTTACTCAAAGCAGAAACATCAATGGTCATATTGGCCTTTGCATAAAAACCCTTGCGTTGATCCCAAATTTGCTGCATGCTTGATTCTACTTCGCTGCTATTGTTGCAATTGGCAATCAACGGACGATTAGCCCTTTCATGAAACAACCGTTTCGCGGCTATTTCGGGGTCAACCAACAGATGAATGCTAAAGTAATATTCTTCCAACAAAGTCAGGTTCTGCGTGGTAGTTGGCGCCCCGCCCCCTGTTGAAATTAAAATACCTTTCTGTTGAGTAAAAAAGCGCAAAGCATCGTTCTCTAATTGTCTGAAATGCAATCTTCCCTCTTTTGCAAAAATGGCGGCAATGCTTCTGTTTTCTTTTTGCTCAATGAACGCATCCAAATCAACCCATGCATAATGAATGGCCGGGGCCAGCAAGCGACCAATGCTTGATTTCCCCGAACCCATTAAACCAATGAGCGCAATTCTATCCGGCAGGTTCAGCATAAAATCCCTTCATCTTTCCTTTTTCAAAATAAAAATCAACGCCCAATAAGGCAGAGCTGATTCTTACCTCGCCCCATTCTTCGCTAACCCTTTCAGGTTCTTCCTCACCTGCATTGAGCAAAAACTCGAAGGCTTCTTGTTCCTTTAAATCAAAAACTTTGGTGCCGTTAAAGGTGGTCTCCTGACCGTTACATTCAAGTCCAATAATTTTTCCATCCACGGGAGCATCAAAAAATATGGACATATCGAAACGGATATAATTCCAGGCACAAAGAAAAAAAACCTCCTCCTCGTCATCGGAGGTAGATTCTATGTTATCGGGTTCGCCAAGGAGTGATTTTACCAATTCCATACCGGAGTTAAAGGGAAGATTTTCGATTCCCTGATTGGCTAAAACGTTGATTTTCTGCAAGGTGTTCATGAAGTGCTTGTTTTGTGAAAAAAAATAAAAAAAAAGCGGGTTTGTTTTGGGGAAATTAATTCTATCTTTGCGCCACTTTAAAAAAAAGGACGATTCCGTAGCTCAGCTGGTAGAGCATAACACTTTTAATGTTAGGGTCCTGGGTTCGAGCCCCAGCGGGATCACCACCACAAAAGCCGCATTCATTGCGGCTTTTTTTATGGACCCAAAAGAGATTGGTTGAACTTGCTTCATTTATTGGGGGTATTCGATTCTAAGGTGGTAAATGTTCTGTAGTTTTCGTTTAAATGTTTTCCGGATTAAACTCACATCTTTAAAGGTAATTTCAGCATTGGCATACTGACCATTCTTCAATTGATGATCAATGATTCTATCTACCAATTTATCCAGGGTTTCTAAATCATACCGTTGTAAACTTCTGGAGGAAGCCTCAACAGCATCGGCCATCATCAACACTGCAGTTTCTTTGGAAAAGGGTAATGGACCCGGATAACGGAAAACCTGCTCATCAATGTCTTCCTGCGGAAAGTTCTTGAGAAAAGACTGATAAAAATATTCGGCCCTTCCGGTTCCATGATGCGTTCGGATGAAATCAATCAACTGATCGGGCAAATTGTTCTTCTTGGCCATTTCAATACCCTTGGAAACATGTCCGATAATGATGGCCGCGCTCTCTTCATAACCGAGTTCATCATGAGGGTTCACACCCGACAATTGGTTCTCTACAAAATACAAAGGCATTTCCATCTTACCAATATCATGGTACAAGGCCCCGGCTCTTACCAGCAAGGTTGAACCACCTACTTTTAAAATCGCTTCTTCGGCAAGATTGGCCACTTGCAAAGAATGCTGAAAAGTTCCGGGTGCTTTAAGGGCGAGTTCACGCAATAAATGAGAATTGATATCTGATAATTCCAGAAGGGAAACATCAGAAATTAATCCGAAAATTTTCTCGAATACAAAAATCAAAGGATAGGCAAACAACACAAGAACGGCACTGATAGCAAACCACTGCACATTGCCCCATTGAATTCCTTCTACAGCGCCTTCACGCACTACCGAAATACCGAGGAAGGTAGCCAAATAAGCAAGAAAAATAATCAGCGTAGAAAAAAACAATTGCGAACGGTTGCGCAAATTCAACAAGCTAAAAATGGCAAAGACACCGCCAATCCATTGAATAAATACAAATTCGAAAGGATCAGGTACAATTAAACCAACAATTAGAATGCTTGAAAGGTGCGTAAACAAAGCGATGCGTGTATCAAAAAATATCCTGATGAGGATGGGAAGAATACAGAAAGGCAAAAAATAAATACTGTTGAGCTTTAAGCGGAAAGAAATAGCCGCAAGGGCTGAGAATAAGAAAATTACGAGCAAAATAAATCCGAATTTTTGCGGATTATGGTAAATATCTTTTCTGAAGAGAAAAAGGAAAATAACCACCATCAATACACAAAGCGCCACCAACAAAGCTTGTCCCATGATGAGGTAGAGGTAACTACCGGTGCCGCCCACCTGTTGAAAATACTCGGTTCGCAAAGACTCAATGATTCTGTTCTTTTTGTTGTCCACCAAATCACCTCGGCTGATAATCCGCTCCCCTTTTTGTTTCATTTCCTTATTCAATGAAATGGCCTCAAGAGATTGCTGGCGAACCCTGTTGGTGTTAACGGGGTCAAAAATTACATTTTGCTTTAATACTTCGTCCATCACCAAGCGAATACTGGCTTGTATTTCCGAAGGCACCGATTCAATTTCTTTCTCTAAAAAAGCGAAAGCACTTTTTACGGTAAAAAACTGTCGGATTTCAAATTCCTCTGCAACATTTCCTTTCATCACCACGACCTGAAAATCATCGGGTTTGCCTTCAATTTCTTCGTTCACCTCGATGATGCCGCGATCATAAACATCTTTAAAAAATTGAGTTGCAAAGTCAATGGCTGCCTTGGTTTCACGAGCCGTGTGACCAGCAGGAGCCATTCTTTCAAATTGCTTTCCGAACTCAGCTATTCTTGTTTCAGGACTAATTTCAATCCATTTAAAAAAGGGCTTTGAGGATTCTACAATTTCTTTGCGCTCTAATTGCATTTCCTCATCCGTTTTGCTGATGGCAAAATCAAAGGGCGCAATTAAATCCTCATGGCTCCATGGTTTTCCGCGTTGAAAATCATATTTAAATTTTCCTTCTTGCGGAAAAACAGAAACAATAAGACCCACACAAAGACAAAACAAAAATATTTTGTACAAGTCTTGGTGCCTATCTCTTAGCCGGTGAACGATTTTTTTCATGAAAGATTTATCCGCGCCTAATTTCCAAAAAAAATGATATCAATGATACAAATAAATTCAACGATAGGCATTTATTTATTCGCGAAGAAATGTCGATTAACAATTATGAAAATGGGCGCAAGTGGAAAGAAAAAAAAGGAGCTCAAGGGTCGAAAACAAAACAAAGAAAAAAATGACATTTTTTAGGGCTGACTTCAAGAACATTCTTGGGACTAAAAACCTTATTAACAAACACTTAGAGAATAAATAAAGTAGGGCAAGCAACAATTCAGGTAATTGAACTAACTTGCGCCCGCAAAAAATTTGAAAAAATCATGAATGAAGTTTTTATCGTATCTGCTGCACGTACGCCCGTTGGAAGTTTTGGTGGCTCATTGGCCGCTGTAAGTGCAACACAATTAGGAGCAGCAGCCATTAAAGGAGCCTTGAAAAAAATCAATCTTTCTCCCGATCAGGTACAGGAGGTTTTGATGGGTTGTGTATTGCAGGGAAATGTAGGACAGGCACCTGCTCGCCAGGCAGCAAAATTTGCAGGATTATCAGACGAAGTAATTTGCACCACCGTAAATAAAGTATGTGCATCGGGTATGAAATCCATTACCCTTGGGGCTCAATCCATTCAATTAGGTATCCATGATGTGGTGGTTGCAGGTGGTATGGAAAATATGTCTGCAGCGCCTTATTACATTGAAAAAGCACGTTATGGTTACAAATATGGTAACGGACAATTGTTGGATGCCATTGTAAAAGACGGACTTTGGGATGTTTACAAAAACTATCCGATGGGCAATGCAGGAGAATTGTGTGCCAGCGAACACAAAATTAGCCGAGAAGAACAGGATGCCTATGCCATTGAATCTTACACACGCTCAGCAAAAGCATGGAAGGAAGGAAAATTTACAAACGAAATTGCCCCTGTTGAAATACCTCAAAAGAAGGGCGATGCCGTGGTAATTACCGAGGATGAAGAATACAAAAATGTAAAGTTTGAAAAAATTCCATCCCTTCAACCGGTATTCCTTAAAGAAGGAACCATTACCGCTGCCAACGCATCCACCATCAATGATGGAGCCTCTGCCGTGGTATTAATGTCGGGAAAAAAAGTGAAAGAATTGGGATTAACGCCCCTTGCCAGAATTGTTGCATCGGCTGATGCAGAACAGGCACCGGAATGGTTTACCACTTCTCCGTCAAAAGCCATTCCCTTGGCGGTTGAAAGAGCAGGTTTAACCATTGACCAGATTGATTTCTTTGAAATCAACGAAGCCTTTTCGGTGGTTTGTATTGCCAATAATAAACTTATGAAATTGAATCCTGAAAAAGTAAATATTTTCGGAGGTGCTGTTTCTTTGGGTCACCCATTGGGTTCATCAGGATCAAGAATTGTGGTTACCTTGTTAAGTGTTTTAAAAGACAAAAATGCGAAATACGGGGTGGCCGGTATTTGTAATGGTGGTGGTGGTGCCACTGCTCTTGTTATTGAACGATTGTAAAACAAGCATTTTCATTTTCAGAAAGCTACCCCATGGGTAGCTTTTTTTTTACCCACAATTTGGGTGTAATTCTTTCTCCATAATGAGCGGAAACAATTCATCCAATGCCGGATATTCACCAACTCTGTGGGCCAACACACCAAATGAGGAAAGAAAAAGATAAACGCGAATTGAATTCTCTTTATAATTTGGGCCGGAGGGTTCTCACTTTGAATATAGTTTACTACCTTAGATGCCAACAATTGATGGTGATATGTCGAATTATGGGATTAGTTCTTTAAGCATTATTCCTGCTAGGGCAGAACCTGACGACCGTTCTGAAATGACCACCCAGATTTTGTTTGGCGAGGCTTTCACCATTTTGGAGGAGCAGGAAAAATGGATTAAAATTTACACCGCCAACGATCATTATGAATGTTGGATAGGTAGAAAACAAATTTTGCCTATTAGCGAGCAAAGCTTTCGACTCATGGCCAACGTACAGTTTCCGCTGGTGGCCGATTTAATAGATTTAATTGCGGAACCCAGAGGAGGTTCCTTTCCAGTGGTGATTGGTTCTCAGTTGCCCAATTACAGCAACGGAAAATTATTTCTCGAAAATGAGGAATTTTTCTTCGATGGAAATTGCATCATTCCAGAAACCATTCCCGACAGAAATAAATTGCTGGAAACAGCCTTTATGTTTATCAATGCTCCTTATTTATGGGGAGGAAGAAGTCCTTTCGGAATTGATTGTTCAGGCTTCACGCAAATGACCTACCGGATGAATGGAATTCAGTTACCCAGGGATGCAAAAGACCAAGCGCTCTTGGGGCGTCCTTTGAGTTTTTTGGAAGAAAGTCAACCCGGTGATTTGGCTTTTTTCGATAATGAAGAAGGAAAAATTATTCACGTGGGCATTATCCTTGCCAATCACAGAATTATCCATGCCAGTGGCAATGTGCGAATAGATTTTTTAGATCATCAGGGCATTTTTCACAGTGCCTTTAAGACCTATACCCATCACCTAAGGGTTATCAAAAGTTTCTTTTAGTGTGATACCTTTTGGCCAGTCAATATGTTAGCCAAACCAGGGGTAGAAAATTAACTGAACAAAAATTTATTGCGGTCGAGCAAATTTTCTTTTACAGCATACATCACCAAACCTGCGGTATTATTGACTTGTAGCTTGGCCATAATATTCTTTCGATGGGTATTGATGGTATGAGGGCTCAAAAAAAGTAAGTCGGCCATTTGTTTATTCGAGTGACCTTCGGCAATTAATTTCAAAATATCCATTTCCCGATCGGTTAATACCATGCCTTCGCAACGGGTACTTTTAAGGGCACCTGCAGGGCTGGTCAGGAAATCAACAATTTTACCGCACATAAAGTCTTTGCCTTGCAGCATTTCGGAAAGTGCTTCAAGGATTTCAGCTTCACTGCATTCTGAAAGAACAAAACTACCTACTCCCACATTCATGGCAGAGGACAAATGCTGTTTATCCAGTCCACCAGATATATTGAGCACCTGAACCAAGGGAAACTCGGTTCTTACCCATTTAAGCGTTTCAAAAGAAAACCCATCCGATTGGTTATCGATTATCAACAAATCAATGGTTTGTTGAGAAAATCCTTTTTTTAAGGTCTGTTCATTTTCGGCAACCAAAGCAAGAGCATACTTGCTATTCCTGCGGATAAAGTCTGTTAAGCCGGTTCGCAGCAAATCATAACCGTGGGCAATGGCAATATGGAATGGTTTATTCATCGGGTCAAATTTAATCTAAGATGATGAAATGCCGTTCAAAAAAATATTTTTTTTTTAAAGATTTGTTCAGGGAAGCAAATGCACCTGATAGGTTTTCCCTTCTTCGGCCACCACGGCATTTGGAAAAACTGCTCTGGCCTCGGTTTCAAAATCCTGCAAATGATGATAGCGGGCAGAAAAATGACCCAGCAACAATTTTTTCACACCTGCACTTTCCGCCAAAGCAGCAGCTTCACCAGCCGTGGTATGATAAGTTTCCTTCGCCCTGCTTTTCATATCATTCAAAAAGGTGGCTTCGTGATAAAGCAAATCAACCCCTGCCAAAATTTCCTTCAATTTGGGTAAATAAATTGTATCGGAACAGTAGGCGTAAGCTGCGCTAGGTGGACGAGGCAGTGTTATGCGATTATTTGAAATAACCTCACCTTCGGGGCTTATATAATCCTCACCTCTTTTTATAGAGGGAATATCTTGCGGATGTATTTTAAAAAAGGCCAGCATTTCTTTTTTCACCGGAAACAACTTTGGTTTTTCGCGAAAAAGAAATCCATTGCAATCGATGCGATGATTGAGCGGGAAAGAAATAACCTCGAGGCCATCATCTTCATAAATGCATTCTTGTTCCTCGGGATTCAGAAAATGATAAACAATTGGAAAACGAATATGGGTTTGAGAATAACGAAATTGTAATTCAAGAATTTCCTTTAACGGCCGGTGGCAATAGAGATGTAACTCGACAGTTCGGTTTTTTAAATGCAAGCTGGCCAAAAAACCCGGTAAACCGAGATAATGATCGCCATGTAAATGGCTGATGAAAATATGATTGATTTTACTTGAACGGACATGAAATCGTCTCATTTGCATTTGCGCACCCTCACCGCAATCAATCAAAAATAATCTTTGATGATGCATGAGCACCTGTGCTGAAGGATTTCTTCCGGCAGCGGGAGTGGCAGAGCCTGTTCCTAATATGGTAACTTCAAATTCCAAAAAAAAGGGCCGCTTTTTGGCGGCCCGCAATATTAGTCAATAAATAGTTTAGTGCGCTACAACCATTCGGTTGGTCAACAACTTTCCACCTTGTGAAAGGGTTAAGAAATAAATTCCTGAAGGCATGTCAACAGTAGAAATCTCAACAGCATTTTTTCCCGGAGTTGCAGAAACTTTTCTTTCAGCAACCGTTGAACCAATGGCATTAAAGACTCTTAGGCTAACCTCCTGTGCATTTGCAGAGGTAAAAGAAACATTGGTAGAAGTATTGGCAGGGTTAGGATTAAATCCAGAAAAAGCAAATACATTATTGCTATTATTGGCCAGACTGCTTGGTGGATTTACCACAATTTTATAGTAGGTTAAGGTTTCGGTAGTTGCAGGAATACCGGCTCCGCCAATGTATGGTTCAACCACAATACTCAAGGTGTAGGTTCCAACAGGATCATTGGTTGTGCCGGAAATTTTAGCACAATTGGTTTGACCACCAGGAAAACCGCAGCTTGGAGGCACGCAGGCATAGGTTAAACCGGTAGGAAGTCCGGTTAAACTAACCATTTTAATGCTGTCGATGCTTAACGGAGGAATAGGGAAAGGAAGAATTGCCGTATCCTGTGGCACTTTTACAGTAATAATTTGTTCGTAATACGTGTTTTGATAGGCGGGCATAAAATTGGTTGCACTATCTGGGAAAATACCATCGGCACTCACTACTGCCGGAGTACAGCTTTGGGCAGAGGATAAGCCATTCAAGGCAAGAACAAAGAGAGAAAGCAAGTAAACTTTTTTCATGAAAATCTGGTTTTGGGTGATTGGTAATGGTTAATTGAAATTAATTTTCCTGATCTTTTTCCACGGAGGCCATTAACAAAAGATCAATGGCTTCTGTTAAATTGGTGGTTATGTTCAGAATTGAATCTAGTTGAGAAATTGAAATCAATTTGGAAATGGCATCTTGCAAACCGGTGAGAACGAAAGTCCCTCCGGCATTTTTGCACAAACGGTTGGCCACCAGGATGGCGCTTAAACCGGATGAATCGCAATATTTTGTTTGGGTTAAATCAATGATGATATTCTTAACCCCTTCTGCATTCAGCACAACCAATTGGGATTTCAGCAAGGGAGAAACGGTATTATCCAGCTTATCAGCCCTTAATGTGATCATGGTGTAACGATCGTTCTTTTCAGTCGAAAAACTCATTTTTCAGTATTTACTACAAACTTATTCAGTTTTCGGCAATTTTCCAAATAAATACGATGAAGATTAGTTTTTTGAGGCCAAAAGATACAAAACAGCCATCCTGATGGCCACCCCGTTTTCCACCTGGTTCAGGATAATAGAATGAGGCCCGTCGGCTACTTCACTACTGATTTCAATGCCTCTGTTAATAGGGCCGGGATGCATGATAACGATTTCTTTGTTCAAATCGCGCAAAATTTGACCCGTAAGTCCGTATTGCATAATGTATTCCCGCAAACTCGGAAAATACTTTATATCTTGTCTTTCCAGTTGAATCCGCAACATATTGGCCACATCGCACCATTGTAAGGCTTTTTTCAAATCGTATTCCACCTCAACACCCAAGGTACCAATAAAGCGGGGAATTAGGGTTGGCGGACCGCAAACTTTTACCTGAGCCCCTAATTTTTGCAAACAAAAAATATTTGAAAGGGCCACCCTTGAGTGCAAAATATCGCCAACAATCACCACCTTTTTTCCCGCTACAGTTCCTAGCTTTTCGCGGATAGAAAATGCATCCAACAGGGCTTGGGTAGGATGCTCATGGGCACCATCACCTGCATTAATAACGCTTGCCTGTATGTGTTCGGATAAAAATCGAGCGGCACCGGGGTTTGGATGGCGCATCACCACCATATCCACTTTCATGGCGAGGATATTATTAACCGTATCTACAAGGGTTTCGCCCTTGCTCACGGATGAGGAAGATGCTGCAAAATTGACCACATCGGCCGATAATCTTTTTTCAGCCAACTCAAAGGATAAACGCGTACGGGTAGAATTCTCAAAAAAAATGTTGGCTACCGTAAGGTCGCGCAACGAGGGTGTTTTTTTGATGGGCCGATTAATAACGTCTTTAAAATTATCAGCCGTTTTAAATATAAGATCAATATCTTCGGATTGAAGGTCTTTTATTCCAAGCAGATGGCGGACGCTAAGTGAAGACATTTTATTTTTGGGGTTTATCGGTTAACAGCCACACATGGTCTTCTCGGTCTGATTCCATGAGCGATACTTTCACTTTTTCGGAGGTAATGGTATCCACCACCCTGCCCACATAATCGGGCTGAATGGGCAAATCACGACTATATCTTCTGTCCACCAAAACCAATAACTCAACTTTTGCGGGTCTGCCAAAAGTGAGCAAGGCATCCAAACCTGCACGAATGGTACGGCCGGTGTACAACACATCATCTACTAAAATTACTTTGGCACCTTCCACCAAAAAATCCATTTTGGTTTGAGAGGGTAACAGAGGCGTATCACGGTGGCGGAAATCATCACGATGGAAGGTAACATCCAGATGACCGACCATTAACTTACCGGGCAAGCCAATTTTGTTTAACTCAGCAGCAATCCGATCGGCCAAAAAAACACCCCTGGGCTGCAAGCCAATGATGGCAGTATTTTCGAATGGGAAATGTCGTTCGTACAACTCATAACACAAACGTGTAATGGTGTGCTGCAGGGCAATGGGATCGAGTAATTCGAATTTTTCCATTCTTTCTTTCAATCCACAAAATAAATCATTCTACCCCAATAATCAACAAGAGAGGTGAAAATATATACAATTCGTCATGCATCGTTGAATGATTATCGTTTACTTCTACGCTCCTTTTCTCTGATAATAAGGCTCAACTCCCTCCCTGTTTGCCCTTTCACACTGGTATTCTCTTGGGCACGTCTGATCAAATAGGGCAACACCTCCCTAACCGGGCCATAGGGCACATACTTGGCCACGCAATATCCTTGCGCTGCCAGGTTATAGCTAATATGATCGCTCATGCCAAGCAGTTGCGAAAAATAAATCCTCTTATCGGTGTTAGAAAGATTCTTTTTCTTCATTAAATCTACAAGGGTTGCGGAGCTTTTTTCATTATGGGTTCCGGCACAAAAAGCTACCCTTTCAATGTTTTCCATACACAATGCAACAGCACGATCGAAATCACGGTCAGTGGCCTCCTTGCTGTCCTGAATCGGTGATGGATAACCTTGAGAAGCCGCGCGCTCCCTCTCCTTTTCCATGTAAGCACCTCTTACCAACTTGGCACCCAAAAAGAAGTTTTGTTGCGATGCTTCAAAAATATTTTTGGACAAAAAATCGTAACGGTCTTTTCTGTACAATTGATACGTATTATAAACGATGGCTCTTTCCTTATTATATTTAAGCATCATTTCAAGGGCTAACGCATCAATGGCAGGTTGAATCCAAGATTCTTCTGCATCGATAAAAACCGGCACCTTTAATTGATGGGCAGCGGCACAAATTCGGTCAACCCTTTTCACTACGGCCTCCCATTCTGCCATTTCCTCGCTGGATAAAGGCTTTGAAGATGATTTCTTTTCAAGCATTGATAGACGGGCAATACCTGTTGTTTTGAAGACACTAAAAGGAATTTTCTGATTTCCGGCTGCTCTTTCAACGGTTTGAATAATTTCGAGACAAGTGCGCTCAAAATCCTTTTCTGTTTCCTTTCCCTCTACAGAATAATCGAGAATGGTACCAATATTAAACTTCCCAAGATTATCAATGGTTGCGGAACATTCTGCAATGTTTTCTCCACCACAAAATTGTTTAAAAATGGTGGCCTTCACAACGCCTGAAATAGGCAGATGCAAACCAAGGGCTGCTTTGGTGGCGGCACTACCAAATTTCACCATGGCCGGACTGCTGATCATTTTGAACAACCAGTAAGATTGTTTTAAATCGGCATTGGACTTTGCAGAAAAGGCTATTTGGGTGTTATCGAAAGAAAGTTGACTCATAATTTAAAATGCTAGGGCAAAGATAATGGTTCAAAACAGGAAAGTATTTTTTTAAACCAATGAAATGAATAATATTGTAGGAAAATAATCAACATGAAAAGCGACATAGAAATTGCCCGTGAGGCGAGCATGCGTAAAATTAGCGAAATAGCAACTGAACTCGCGATTCCGGAAAGTAAATTAAACCCTTATGGTCATTATAAGGCCAAAGTAGATTACGACTTTATAGACGAAGAAAAAGTTAAACAATCAAGACTTATCTTGGTAACGGCCATAACCCCCACCAAGGCAGGTATAGGCAAAACCACCACCTCTGTAGCCCTTGCCCAGGGATTGAGAAAAATTGGGAAAAAAGTAAGTCTTGCCCTTAGAGAGCCTTCTCTGGGGCCCTGTTTCGGAATGAAAGGCGGGGCCTGTGGTGGCGGTTATTCTCAGGTAATTCCGATGGAGGATATTAACCTGCATTTTACAGGCGATTTTCACGCCATTACTTCGGCCAATAACATGATTGCCGCTCTTACAGACAATTATCAATATTATTCGAAGGGAAGTCCATCCTCTTTCAAACAAATTCTTTGGAAAAGGGTGTTGGATGTGAACGACCGTTCGTTGCGCTATATGTTAAGCGGATTAAACGGTTCGGCCAATGGAATACCTACAGAAACAGGATTTGATATTACACCTGCTTCTGAGATCATGGCCATTTTATGTCTTTCAAAAAATCTAGAAGATTTGAGAGAAAGGGTTGACCGGATTTTGTTGGGTTACAACCACAACAATGAACCGATAATGGTTAAAGATTTAGGAATTGGTGGTTCCATTACCGTGCTATTAAAAGATGCCATTCATCCAAACCTTGTACAAACATTGGAAGGCGGACCAGCCTTTATTCACGGTGGGCCCTTTGCCAACATTGCCCATGGATGTAATTCATTAATTGCAACCAAAATGGCGATGGCCACCGGTGATTATGCCATTACCGAAGCCGGCTTTGGGGCAGATCTGGGTGCAGAAAAATTCATGAATATTAAATGCCGCGCTGGAAATATTGCACCGGCCGCATCCGTTTTGGTAACCACCTCTCAGGCCTTGAAATTGCACGGAGGAGTTGCAGTAGCCGACATTTCAAAACCCAACGAAGCAGGTTTGAAAAAAGGCTTAATGAATTTACAAAGACACATTGAAAACCTTAGCGGGTTCGGACAAAAAGTGATTGTTGCCTTTAATCAGTATGGCTTTGATACAGCCGAAGAGATAAATTTCCTTCAAGACTGGTGCAAAGAACAAAAGGCTCATTTTGCTATCAACAAAGGATTTTCTGATGGTGGCGAAGGAGCCAAAGCACTTGCGGAAAAAGTTGTAGAAGTGTGTGATGCCGGAGTGTCGGGCCCTATTCAATTTACCTACGAAACCAACCAAAGCATTCCACAAAAACTGGAAGCCATTGTAAAAAAAATATATCGCGGAAACGGTATTCAATTAAGCAAACAAGCCGAAACCCAATTGAAAAAAATTGAAGCCAATGGTGCCGGAAATTTACCCGTTTGCATTGCGAAAACGCAATATTCTTTTTCTGAAGATGCCGCAGCAGTAGGCGTTGCAAGCAACTTTACCCTCAACATCCAAAATTTGGTGTTAAATCAAGGTGCAGGCTTTGTGGTAGCAGTGGCCGGTGATATCATGCGGATGCCGGGCCTACCGAAAGAACCACAGGCAAAACACATTGATTTAATCGATGGAAAAGTAACCGGTTTAAGTTAAACGGATGGGAACCAAAAACAAAAAAAGTCAAACCAAAGTTTGACTTTTTTTGTTTGCCTTGGCCGCAAAATTATTGGCGATTTTACCCATTAATTACCGGAGAATAATTTTTTGTGTTGCTTTTTCGTAGGGGGTTTCAAGGGTGATAAAGTAAGTGCCTTTTCGCTGTTCATCGGTTAATTTTCTTTCGAAAATATTTTCACCGGAACCAAGATTTTTCAATAATTCTTCCTGAATTATTTCGCCTTTCAAATTATGCAAGCTAAGCTTAACGGTAGATTGCTTTTTCAAATAAAACTTTACTGAAAAATCTCCATCATTGGGATTAGGAAAAACCTGCATTCGCAAAGAGCCTGTGCTCTGGTTGTTAAGCTGGTGAATGCCAACGGTTGAATTTTTTACCACATAAACCTTGAAAATAGTGCTGCTGGCGCTGCTTTGCGTGCCGGTATTGGTGAAGAAAATATTGGCACCCGTGCTACTGATACCTCCATAAATATAGCCTGCAAGCGTTGTATCAGCGGTAAAGTCATCCAACTTTAAAACATTATTAGCGTATTGTGGCAATAAAGGAGCTGCGATAAATTCAGCACCTGCTCCCAACAAGGCAGGCATGGTAACAGGCAATTTATACTCGGCCATGTTTCCCGAACCATCTCTTGTAACCCGTGCAATGGTATTTACAAAAGGAACATTGTTATCCTGCACCAAAGTTCCTGCACTATCATAATATTGCGCAATGCCGCCAAAAAAAACGTTGTGCATTTCATTCGCTAAGGCAGAATATAGCGGCAATACAGCGCAATGATAATGATTGTAGTATTGTTGGAAAGCGTTATTTACGGCATGCGAAACGCTATCAATATTTACACAATTCAAAAACGGAAGATCGATGGTTGGTTGAAAAACCCCAGAGAATGCTGTAATTCCTTCAGCCCCATTGGGCAAAATTTGGGGCACTACATTATAATCTCTCCGGTGCAGATTGGCAGCATCCACTATTTCAGGCAAATGCGTAACGCTTAAATTGGTGCCATCATCGTTGATGATAAACTTTCGAATGGATTCCGTATAAACCTGGGTATAGGTAGGCATGCCACCCGGGTTGTAGTTTCCATCAAACTTATTTCCGCCAACGATATAAAAGGTGTTGTTAATTCGTTTCAAACTACCTCCTGTAACAGCAAACAAAGGATCTGAAATTTGTCGGAAATGAGGAATCAGTGAAGTAGTATTAATAACAGCATCAATGGCTGAGGGAATATCCACCGCTGTTAAAAAGTCAAAGGTCTTACGTGCTGCAGTTGCATTATGGTAGCCATAACCACCAAGAATATACAAATTGGTTCCCGATTGATAGAATTCAAGATTGGTTGCACTCAATTGTTCCTGAAGATTTACAGACAAAGAAGATAAAGGAGCGGTCCATTTTTGTTGAGCAACGGGGTCAATAACAATCAATTGATTATTGTTGCCTGCTACATCAAAAGCAGCGAAGGGTTGTCTGCGGTGTAATCCATCCAATCGTCCACCCACCACCAGCCACTTTCCATTATGCTCACCAACGGCATAAGCTTGTAAGCCACCCAAACCGGGGATGCTCATTGGCTCAAGATAAACATCAAAAGGCGCTGTTTGAGCCAAACTAATGAAACCCTGCAGGGCCAGGGCCAAAAAGGAAAATAATCGGAACAACATGGTAATGGATTTAGTGGTTTAACAGCTACAAAGTTAAAGGTGGCATCAACGGAATTAAGTAACCTTTATCACCTAAAGGCAGGTTAGCAAGCAGTTCGAAATAGAAAGCAAGAAAAACGAGGCATTAAAAAAAATGCAGCATTCAAACTTCGAAAAAAAATGAAGTAGAAATCCGAAGTTTAATACTGACCCGTTGACAACAAGACCAAGGTACAAGCTTCCAATACCTCTATGTTCTTTTCCCTTGCAAGCGCTGCCAATTCAGGGTTTTCTGCTCCGGGATTAAAAATAATTCTCTCGGGAGCACTTTCAAAAATGAATGAATAATAGGAAGCTTGTCTTGGGGCACCTACATACAGTGTAATAGTGTGTGCTTTTCCAGGATGACCTTCCATGGTTTGTATTGGAGTTCCGTCATCCATTACATCGGGTTTCAAACCCACCGCCACCAATGGGACACCGAAACGTTTTAACATTTTACAAGCCTTGTAGGCATACCTTTCCGGATTAGAACTTGCCCCTAATACAAAGGTCCTTTTTTGATGTAGTTGGCTTTCAGTCATGCTCGGTAAAATTCAAATCCTTTCCAAAGGTTTCCCTTAAATTATAAAGGGCAATATAGCCCAATACAAAGGTAAAGATTCCTACGAGCATGGCAGCATGGGTGATGCCCAAGGTTGGGCTCAGGTATTTAAACAAAATGGTAATCGGTATCACCGCACCCCTAACGAAATTGGGAGCTGTGGTAGTGGCGGTGGCCCTGATGTTTGTTCCAAATTGTTCAGCAGCAGCTGTCATAAAAACGGCCCAGTAACCCGTTGCAAAACCAATCAGGACTGCGATGCTATAAAAAACGAAAAGGTTGACGGTAGCAAATAAAAAATAAGCAACGCACATCAGCACCGTTAAACTCAAAAACAAAGCAATTACTTTTTTTCTGGAACGCCAATACTGACTGAGTAATCCGGAGGCAAGGTCACCAACGGTAATTCCGATGTAGGCAAACATGATAGATTTTCCGGGATCGGGTAATTGTCCTTGCATGCCCATTGCTTTGGTTACTTCAGGAGAAAAAGTAATGAGGATGCCAACCACAAACCAAACGGGAACAGCAATGGCAATCACAGAAAAATAACGAATGGCTCTTTCCCTGTTGGTGATAAGACTAAAGAAATTTCCACGCTTCACTTTTTTAGACTTTGCCTCCTGAAACATGCCCGATTCATATACACCCATTCGCAATAAGAGCAAGGCCAAACCCATGGCACCTCCTATGTAGTAGGCAATCCGCCAATCAAAAATATCGCCCACCAATGCGGCAACCACTGCACCGGAAATACCAATGGTAGCAACAATGGTGGTACCTAACCCACGTTTGTCCTTGTGCATAATTTCGCTCACAAGGGTAATTCCTGCTCCCAACTCACCTGCTAAACCCATGCCTGCAATAAAGCGCAAGGCAGCATAGGCAGGAACAGATGTAACCATACCATTAAAAATATTGGCCAGAGAATACATGAGAATGGAACCAAATAATACCGATAAACGGCCTTTCTTATCACCTACTACTCCCCATAAAATTCCGCCCAACAACATACCTCCCATTTGATAATTCAACAAATCAACACCAACATTTAATAGTTCCGCTTCAGGAACCCCAATGCTGCGAAGGCTAGGCATTCTAACAATGCTGAATAAGACCAAATCATAGATATCCACAAAATATCCGAGGGCTGCCACCAAAATCATTAAATTTTGGGCATTCATCCATCCGCTTTTCTTTTGGCTCATTCTTGAATTATTTTTTGAATGGTTTGGGTTTCGGTCGCATTCCACTTTTCCATTTGAAAAACAGTTTTTATCTGACTTCTGTGTTTCACCTGTGTATTGAAATACCTGATATAATCTGCGGCCGGTCCGCTCAAACGATTGTTGGAACTCACGGTGGATTTCAGTGCATTCCGGATAATAGCATCATTAATAACACCAAGGCGTTTCAAAGTATTAAAGGCCGATGTTCTGGTTTGAAACTCAAATGAAACGGAAGTATAATCAACCAAAACATCCAATGATGCAGATTCATTGTTGAGCAAATAATTCAATTCATGCCACTTCATAGCAACCACTTTGGCCCTTGAACCCTCAATGCCCTTGGTTTGGTTTAGGTAATCCTTTGCTTTCAACGGATTCCAAATAATCAATTTTTCTAATGCTGTTGACAACACATCGTATGAAGAGTCTTGTAACATTTTTTCGAAATCAGGAATTAAATCGGCAGCAGGATTCACGGCATTGTTAATCATGGTTTTGCGCACTTCTGCGGAAGGGTCAGTGATGGCAGAACGATGAAGAGCAAGGAATTCGGTGCCCTTGCTTTGAAGTGATTGCTTTAAAATTTCGGATTTAACAGGATGATAATCACCGGCCATGAAGGCGCTAATCATGAAATCCTTTTTCTCTGCCAATGGAACCTTTTGAAGGGCAACCCAAGCATCGTATCGGTCAATCATGTATTTCGATTTTTTCGCCTGCTCCATCAACATAGCGGTAGGCTTATCGAATTGCACCGATTTCAAAACATTGCTGTTGGGGTCAAACAAAACATAAGCCACTTTCTTTCCTTCCGGAAGCTCAATGACAATTTCATTGGCGGCCTTATCCACCCATTCTCTCTTGCTTACCATGCTGCCGTCTTCAAAATAAATTTCAAATTCAAAGGGCATTTTGAAAAGACCAACCTGATCGTTCAATTCCTGCACCTGGTTTACCAGAAATACACCGCTTCTCTTTTGATTGGCATTAATTCTTTCAGAAAACGAAACCGCGTAAGAAGGCTCTCCGCCCTTGTGCACCCATTGATCAAAAAACCATGAAAGTGGTTGTCCGGTAGCGTCTTCAATCGCATTCATGAAGTCGTGGGTATCCACATTTCCATAGGCGTTTTTCTTTAGATAGTTAGCTACACCCCGGTTGTATCCTTCGCGGCCAACAACATATTTGAGCATGTGTAGCACACTAGCCCCTTTCTGGTAATGACGCGGACTACCGCCCTGGCTGTGAGCTACAGGATACTTGTCTTTTTTTGAAGCCTCAAGGGCTGCATTGTAAGCATTCCTTCGCGACCAATCATAAAAATCCTTTCCAAAAGCCTGTCCTTCAAACAACATGTTATAATGAGTTGCGAAACTTTCCTGCAACCAATGATGCGGATCACTGCGTGCGGTGATTAAATCACCAAACCATTGATGGGCCAATTCATGGGCATTCACACCCACATAACCACGGTCGATAGCCCCTCTGGCATCGTTGAGGAAAAAATCGCCAAAAACAGTAGCGGTAGTATTTTCCATGGCACCATACATAAAATCCTGCACCGGTATTTGCGAATAAGATTCCCATGGATAAGGAACCCCAATTTCTTTTTCAAAAAAATCAAACATTTCCTTGCTGTAACGATAGGTAGATTCAACCCGATCTGCTTTGTCGGGATAATACCAAAGGTGGATGGGTACACCTGAGGCAGATTTTAATTCTTTGATATCATAAACGCCAATTCCGAGCATCAACAAATAAACACTATGAGGATGTTTCATTTTGTAGTGCCAGGTTTTAGTGCCATCGCCATTATCCTTTTCCTTCAATTTGGTTCCATTCGACAAAACCTTATAATCCTTGTTAAATTTTACCATTACTTCGGTAATCAATTTATCATTGGTATCGTCATAACAGGGAATCCATTGTCGGTTGTCAATTCCCTGCCCTTGTGTCCAGATTTGTTTACGGGAGCGGTTGGTGGGATCATTCCATCCAATAAAATAAATTCCCTTTTTAGGCCTCGCAGTATAAACAAAAGTTACACTGTCCTTTGCATTCCATTGCAAGGGTTTTTCGAAAAAAACGGTAATTCCCTTTTCATTTGTTTTGTAAGGAATAACTTTTCCGTTGTGAGTAACTTTAGAAAAAGAAATTCCGGGGGCATCAAAAAACAAAGAATCAACCCTGTTGCGCAAGGAAGAAAAGAGGTGGGTAACTTCACCCAAAACCAAAGCAGAATCGGGTTTAAAATCAACCGAAAGTCTCATGGAGAGCATATCCACTTGATGCTCACGGTAATTCTTTTCCGCATCAACTGGCACGGTATAGAAGTGGTTTTGCGAGAAGGCTTGGCTTAACTGAAAAACCAATGCACAGAACAACAATTTTTTCATTCGTTAAAATAAGGGCATATTAAATCAAGAAAATGCTTTGGAGCACCACAGGGTTTCATGGTTTGAATGTTGACAAAGACCAAGGTAGTTGCCCCCTCGTTAATTAAATCCCCGGCGGTATTATAAAGGTAATACAAGAATTTAAGACGGGCCGCAGGCATTTCGGGAATTACGGTACGCACCGAAATTAAATCATCATAGTAAGCCGGTTTACGGTACTTAGAAGACAATTCAGAAACAGGAAGCATAATGCCTGAATCCTCCAATTCGCGGTAGCTGAGTCCTAAATCGCGCAGCGCTTCTACCCTGCCCACCTCATAAAAAGAGGCGTAATTGCCATAATAAACATAGCCCATCCGGTCGGTTTCGGCATACCGCACCCTTAGCGAAGTGGTAGATTCGAACATTTAATAAATTTTGTCAAAAATAATCAAGAACCTCATCAAAAAAATTTATTTTTTTTTGAAAGAAACCGCTGTGCACGTTGAATCAAAAATTTACCTTTATGGAATCTTTAGCAAAAAATTCATGCAGAAAAAAAGCGGCCTATTCCTACTTTTCTTTGGCCTCGCCCTATTGGTAAACCATGGTTGCAAATCAGTTTCCACGGTAAGTAAAATTGAACCATCGGCAGTACAATTAAATGCAGAAAAAGAAGAGGACAAGGCCATTCTGGAAATGATAGATCCTTATAAATCTACCTTAGAAAAGGAGATGACGCAGGTGTTGATTATTTCGGAAGATGAAGCAGTTAAGGGTCAGCCGGAAGGAAAACTTGGTAATTTGATAGCCGATATTACGCTGGCCCGGACAAATGAATACCTAAAAGAGATGGGTTTAGCACCGGCAGACATTTGTATGTTAAACAATGGGGGCCTAAGAACCTCATTGCCCAAAGGTGAAATCAGCATGGGTAAAATTTTTGAATTAATGCCCTTTGAAAACATGATTGTGGTTTTAACCATGAGCGGGGCCCAAATACAGGAAATGTTCAATTATATTGGAAAAGCCAATGGGGTTCCGTTGGCAGGAGCAAGACTCACCATTACCAATGAGCAACCCCTTGCTATAACGATCAATGGTTCGGCCTTTGACCCCAATAAAACTTACAGGGTGGTTACATCCGACTATCTGGCCGGAGGTGGTGACAAAATGCGTTTTTTTAATGAACCGATTGAAAAAAAACTGCTAAACCGAAAACTAAGAGAAGCAATTGCGGAGTATATGCTGATGGAGGGAAAAAAAGGAAACAAGTTGCAACCTAAATTAGACCAAAGAATTATTTCGAATGACTAACAGAAGAGATTTTTTAAAGCATGGATTGGCATTTGGAGCCGGTAGTTTCCTTTTGGGAATGCCCTCTGACCTTTTGGCTAAAAACGATTTGATAAAGCTTACCATCCTGCATACCAATGATGTGCATAGCCATATTGACCCTTTTCCGGACAATGACCCAAAATATCCCGGACTTGGCGGTGCAGCCAGAAGAGCGGCACTGATCAAAAAAATAAGGGCAAGCGAACCCAATGTTTTGTTGCTGGACGCAGGTGATATTTATCAAGGCACCTATTACTTTAATAAGTACGGTGGTGAGTTGGAATTGCGGCTAATGTCGGAAATGGGCTATGATGCTTCAGCCATTGGCAATCACGATTTCGATAATGGAATTGATGGAATTGTTTCTAAATTACCTTTTGCAAAATTTCCGCTGCTCTGCGCCAATTACGATTTCTCTAATACCGACTTAAAAGGAAAAACCGAAGCCTTTAAAATTTTTTCCCGCGGAGGACTTAAAATTGGTGTTTTCGGACTGGGAATAGAATTAAGCGGTTTGGTGGACAAAAAAAATTACGGAGACACTGTTTATCAAGACCCTGTGCAGAAGGCAGCAGAAATGGCCATTCGATTGAAGCAAGACGAAAAGTGCGATGTAATCATTTGTTTGAGTCATCTGGGTTTCAAGTACAACGAAAATAAAATTTCAGATATGACCCTTGCCAAACAATCGAGGTTTATTGATGTAATTATTGGTGGCCATACACATACCTTCTTAGATAAGCCCCTATTGCTTTCTAATCGTGATGGCAAAGAGGTTTGTGTGGCGCAGGTTGGCTGGGCTGGTATCAAACTGGGTGTCATTAATTTATATGTACAACAAGGCAAAGGAAAAAAGAGTTTTAGCGGGAATGCCATCGGTATAAATTCTTTGGCCGAACGGATTTAACAATAAGATTTTTTTTGAAAAAAAAGGTTTTTTTTTATTTATTTTTGAAAAAAAAAATAAGTGTGTTTCAACCTTGATTATTTGACGAAAAAAAACTATAATTGTCAGATAAAGTGGGAGTTGAATTGGAACTGAAAAAATCAATAGAAATAAAATTTTTTTTTGAACTTTTTTATAAACACTTTTGCCTGTGTTTGAAAAATAGCAAGAAAAGGAACTAACAAAATAAAAAGAAAGCTCGTGAAGCAATTGGAAAAGAATTTCGAAAAAATTTGGGAAAGTTGTCTTTCCGTTATCAAGGATAATGTTAGCCCACAAAGTTTTCGTACATGGTTTGAACCGATAAAACCGATTAAACTGCATGAAAATGTTTTAACGATTCAGGTGCCTAGTCAGTTCTTTTACGAATGGTTAGAGGAACATTACATTACACTGCTCAAAAAAACCATCCGTAAAGAATTAGGCACCGAAGGCAGATTAGAATACTCTATTGTGATGGAAAACAGCAATAGCAGTTCCTCAAAGCCCTACACCGTTAAAATTCCTACCACCAACAAAAAAGCCTTGGTAAACCCTGCGGTAAGCATGCCGCTGGATATCAGCAATCATTCCATCCGTAATCCCTTCATTATCCCGGGATTAAAAAAGGTAAATGTTGAATCACAACTAAATCCTAATTATTCATTCGAAAATTTCGTTGAAGGCGATTGCAACCGTTTGGCTCGCTCAGCCGGTTTTGCGGTGTCTAACAAACCCGGAGGAACCGCTTTTAACCCCCTGCTGATCTACGGAAACGTAGGTTTGGGAAAAACCCATTTGGCACAGGCCATTGGTATTGAGATAAAAAATAAATTTCCGAACAAAACCGTTCTCTATGTTGGGGCTGAAAAATTCATGCACCAATACGTTGACTCAGTAAGAAACAACGATCAAAATGATTTCATTCATTTCTATCAAATGATTGATGTCTTGATTATTGATGATGTTCAGTTTTTCTCCGGAAAAGAAAAAACACAGGATATTTTCTTCCACATCTTTAATCACCTCCACCAAAACGGTAAGCAATTGGTTTTAACTGCCGATAAACCACCCGTTGAAATGCAGGGAATTGAACAAAGATTACTTTCCCGTTTAAAGTGGGGATTATCTGCCGACCTGCAGGCGCCCGATCTTGAAACAAGAATTGCCGTGCTTGAAAAGAAACTTTATTCTGATGGCATCGAATTACCAAAGGAAGTAGTTGAGTATCTTGCTTATAGCATAACCACCAATATCCGCGAACTGGAAGGAGCCCTTATTTCATTGCTTGCTCAATCTTCTTTGAATAAAAAATCCATTACCCTCGAGCTGGCCAAGTCGATGATCGACAAGTTTGTGAAAAACACCGCTCGTGAAGTTTCCATCGACTTTATTCAAAAAGTGGTTTCAGATTATTTTGAATTACCCATTGAATTGCTGAAATCCAAAACCAGAAAAAGAGAAGTAGTTCAGGCACGACAAATTGCCATGTACTTTTCAAAAAGTTTAACCAAAGCTTCTTTGGCCAATATCGGACTTCACTGCGGTGGAAAAGACCATGCAACCGTACTTCACGCCTGCCGAACCGTCAATAATTTGATGGAAACCGATAAACGATTCAAAATCTACATCGAAGAATTGGAAAAAAGAATTTCCGTGATGTAATAATAACTCACCAAGCAAAAAAGGTGACCCTCCTCGGGTCACCTTTTTTGTTAAAAGCCCTTTCAACTTCCTGTCCCGAATCCTTATCTTAGGAGCAGAATTTTATCATGAAAGATTCATCAAAAAAAGAAATAAAAGTACTGATGGTTTGTTTGGGGAACATCTGTCGCTCTCCTGTGGCCGAAGGTATTCTAAGGGCAAAAGCATTGGAACGAAAGCTACCGGTTAAAACAGACTCAGCCGGCACCTCAAATTACCATATTGGAGAAGCTCCTGATAAAAGAAGCAGCGGCAATGCGCTAATGAATGGAATTGACATCAGCGATTTAAGAGCAAGGCAATTTAACCGAAATGATTTGGACCATTTTGACCGCATTTATGTAATGGATCAAAATAATTTGCAGGATGTAAATAGCATCGGAAAAAATCATCCCCACTTATCCAAAGTAAAAATGATTCTGGATGAAATTTATCCAGGTCAGTCAAAACCTGTTCCCGACCCTTATTTTGGCGGCAGTGAAGGTTTTCAATTGGTTTACGAATTATTGGATAAAGCCTGTGAGAAAATAATGATTGATCTGGAAAAAGAAATTTCTGAACCAACCTAGTATGTGCGGAATTGCCGGATACTTTTCACCCTCGGGATTTTTCAACCCTGAAGATTTAATGCTTGCTAACAGGGTGATGCAACACCGCGGACCGGATGCACACGCCATTCACAGCGATGAAACCATCGGATTGGCTCATCGCAGATTAAGCATCATTGATCTTTCAACGGGAGCGAATCAACCAATGAACAGCGCTTCCGGAAAATCTTGCATTGTTTACAACGGTGAGGTTTACAATTATAAAGAGATTGAAAAAAAATTAATCGCATCCCGCGGTGGAAACTATCAACCCAAAACAAGTTCAGATACCGAATTGGTGCTAGAAGCCATAGAAACATGGGGCTCAAAAGCCGTTCATGAATTAAATGGAATGTTTGCCTTTGCCTGGTATAATCGCGCAGAAAAAAATCTAAAAATTTTTCGCGACCGCTTAGGCGTGAAACCTTTATATTATTATTGGGATGGAAACAACTTATTCTTTGCCTCAGAACTAAAAGTTTTTAAGGCCCTGCGAAAAAAATTAAATCTATCCATCGATCCTTCCGCTGTTACCTCATTTTTTCATACCGGTTATATCGGTGGTGAAAAAAGTATTTACAGCAACGTAATGAAATTACTTCCCGGTTCATCGCTCGATATTAAAGCCGGGCAACTCGTAAAAGAAAACTATTGGAATATTGAGGATAAAATTCAAAACCACGTTTTTACCGATCGGGATGAAATCAATCATACCTTAAAATCATTGCTTGAATCATCGGTTCATTACCGCATGATCAGCGATGTTCCCTTTGGTACATTTTTATCCGGAGGCATCGACTCCAGCTTGGTAACCGCAATCGCAGCACAACATACAGGCCACAAAAAACTCAATACTTTTTCTATCGGTTTTGAGGAAGCTGCCATTAATGAAAGTGAATATGCTGCTGAAGTTGCAAAATTTCTGGGCACCCATCATCATGCTTTTACCGTTACAGAAAAAGATGCGCTGGAAATTGTTCCGTTGTTAAGCAACATTTATGATGAGCCTTATGCTGATTCATCTGCCATTCCAACATTGTTGGTTTCTAAATTGGCCAAACAACATGTTACCATGGTATTGTCGGGCGATGGTGGCGATGAATTATTTCATGGCTATGGTGCGCATTTGTGGGCCAACCGAATTCGCAACTCTTGGTTGAAGTATGGTAAAAATTTTCTGTCTCCTCTGCTGAAATTAGGCGACAGCAGAAAAAAAAGAATTGGATATCTATTCGAAAATCCAAAAATAGGACAATGGCAGGATCACATTTTTTCTCAAGAACAATATTTATTCACGAATCGTGAAATTGCTGCCCTTATGAAGCGGGCTGATTTTCATGCAGTGAAAAATTTATTCCATGGAAAGGAACCAAGAAATTTAACCCCGGCGGAAAAGCAAAGCCTGCACGACTTACAAAACTATTTGCCTGACGACTTGCTGGTAAAAGTTGACAGGGCAAGTATGTATTATTCATTGGAAGCGAGAGAGCCTTTACTGGATTATCGATTGGTGGAATTTGCTGTTAATTTACCGCCTGATTTAAAAATTAACGGACTCATTCAAAAGTATATTCTGAAAGAGCAATTATATCAATACATTCCTGAAAAATATTTTCAACGAAAAAAACAAGGTTTTAGTATTCCATTAAATAAATGGTTAAAAAATGAATTAAAGCCCTTGTTGCAACACTATACCGATG
>JBILVQ010000367.1:0-2671 GCA_044370375.1 Bacteroidia bacterium | reverse complement strand
TAAAATCAGTATGATAAACATTTGGATTATTGAAATTTACCCAAAAGTTATCGTAAGGATCACCCGCTGCGCCTTGGTCTCCAATAATGGTTCCATTCACAGAACCGCCTATGGGCATCCCACCCAAATATAGACCTCTAGCAGTAGTGTTGTTCATGGTATTGAGTTTAAAGGTTGATGGTGCGCAGTTGCCATGAAACTCAAAAGGGTCGCCTATTTGCATGGAAGCATTTACAGCAGTATTTGGGTAAGGCCCGGTTTCAGAGGCAAGGTTGCTGCAAACGGTAGTACCCGGGCTCATGTCAATTCTAAAACCACTGGTTAACCAGTTAGCCCATGCATAAGGGGTTGTTTCTGTTGATGAAACTTTGTTGTCCTTTATTACAGCCTTAGGACAATAGTTAATCCCTACACCATTTATGTAATCAGTTAAATTGCCGGCTTGGTTCCAAATGCCCGCCAAATCAGAATTCAAGTATACTGAATTTTTCAAATCACTATTCCATCTGCATTCTCAAAAAAACATTCAAAACCGGCTAAGGTATTTGGTTGTGCCTTTATGGGCAAGGTTAACAAATTTAGTAGCGCCAAGCATCCGATAAAGAATAACTTTACGTTTTCTGAAGGTTTAAAATTTAAGGTTTTCATCGTATTGTATGTTTTGTTTGTTGTATTGGAATAGAATTTCTTTCGGAAAAGAATTTCAAATTTTGTTTTGAATTATAATTTGAAAGTGCAATTAATCTCTATTACCCACTGGTGAAATTGAAATTCTTTTGTGCTCAATTTTTCCCCTGAATAAACAAACGAATTTATAAAAAAAAAATGAAATAAAAAAAAACTATTTATTGAAATTTGATTATCCCTTTTTTTCTAACCACTTACATGTTACCGCTAAGCATATTCATTTAACATAGCAACCCAGGCCTCCACAACCCTAAAAAATTGGCAAATGATGCTCTAATTGTACCCCTATCGATTTCTGTAAATACGAACTGCGCCATTCTTTCACCGCCAATAAATTCAAATGGTCTAGCCGCGGTTGCTCATCCGTTAATACAAAGGCATCCTCCAATTCAAATGGATTGACCGACTCCTGTTTTTGTTTCCATACCAGCTCATCGCACGAACGTTTAATCAATAACAGTAAGTTCCCTTCTTCTTCCTTCTCAGCCGTGGCGTGTTTCGCTACTGAGAATCCGGCATTGATAAGGGTCTTTGCCAATGATCGTACCCCCAAGCCCCTGTCTCCTTTCCAAAAACCATATCCATTCAAAACAATGGTTCCATCATCAGCCAACAAAGCGTGAAATCGTTGCAGACTTTCCATGGTAATGATATGAGCAGGGTTTTCTTCTGCTTTAAATATATCCACAATGATTAAGTCGTACTTCTTTTTGCAACGGTTCACATAATGCCGCGCATCATCGGTTACCAATTGTATCTGTGGGTCCAAACGAAAATACTTTTGCGCCATTTCTACAACCCTTTCATCAAATTCAACGGCATCTACCTGATAGCCTTTTTTTATCATTTCGTTGGCTACACATCCCCCTCCTAATCCCAACACCAAGGCACTTTTTCCTTTCCCTTCTTCTACACCGTTTTTTATCACATGCACATAAGGAAAGTAAACGATGGAGTCTTTTTCTTCTTTCATCCATGCTTGTGCAATCCGGTTAAAAATCATTGCCCGGCCAAATCCTTTTTCCTTGCCTTGTGCATCAAACTCCGGATAATCTACTACCGCCACTTGTCCTAATAATCCTTCTTTTAATTCAACAATTCTGAAATAATCCGATTGGCCCGGGTTTAATTGTCGGACAGCCAGAATAGCCATTAAGAGCAAAGGAATGATGCTGGCCGTTTTTTTCTCCTTCCGCATAAACCATGCAGCTGTTAAGGCCAGTCCACCGCCTAAAAACAACATGGGCCAGCGCAACCCGAACAATGGGATGATATAAAATCCAAACAAAAAGGTTGCAATGATTCCTCCACAGGTAGAAACCGCAAATACGGTCCCTGAGGTTTTTCCGGCATCTTTCCCATCCCGGTTCAACGAGGCAATCACCAGGGGAGAAAAGGCTCCCATCAGCAGCACCGGAGGCAGAATAAAGACCAGGCAAGATAAAATTATGGCCATCAAAAATGGAAGTTCAAAGATTCTTCCCATGGTGGCATGTGCCAAAAATGGCATCCATAAGGTGGTTAAGCCCGCCAAAAACAAAACCGCCAGCATGCGGAACACCGGGTTTTCTTTGGCCGATTGGCGTCCGCCTAAAAAGTAACCTGCTGCCAGTCCGCCCAGTGTTGTGGCCATTACAGCCGACCAAACATACAAGGAGGTACCGAAAAAAGGGGCCATCATTTTGGCTCCTGACAGTTCAACGGCCATCACCGATCCTCCTTCTAAAAAGGATAAGGCATAGATATGAACAGGCTTTATTTTAATAATGATTGGTGAGGCTTGCGCCATGTACGAACTTTTTTGAGTTAATTTGGGGGTAAATTTAACCATTATGTCTTCCACTTCTGATTTATCATCCTGGATTCCTGTTTCTGCCAATAGTGATTTCAGTATTGATAATATTCCTTTTGGCATTTGTCGCATCAAAGGCTCTGCTCCAAGAGTTTGTACCATCATTGGTGATACGGTTATCGATCTGCATGC
>JBILVQ010000116.1:0-9740 GCA_044370375.1 Bacteroidia bacterium | reverse complement strand
AAAAAATTTTGCCTTGTAACCTTGGATTGAAATCCAAGGCTAAAATATCGGCCGTCCCTATGGGACTGCGAGGGACCAATGTGACATATCTTTTAATTTTTTGGTTGGTTGGCGCTTAAAATCAACGTTAGCTTAAGCGCAGCAGCAAAAAGCTGTCACCCTGAGCGGAGTCGAAGGGTAAGCCAAACATGAAAATGATTTTTTTGAAAAATAAAAAGCCGGTATGGTAATCGAAACAACATGACGCTTGGGAAAAAATAAATGCCATGGCGCATTTCGAAACAAAGCCATTGCCCACTATCTTATATTTTTTCAACTTGCCCTTAAAACTGCAAAACCTTTATTTGTTCCACAATCCTATTCGTTAAAGTCTCACTCGCCTCCACCAGAGGTAAACGAACCGTAGCTTCACAAATACCCAACAATTGCAAAGCAGCCTTAGCTCCTGCAGGATTTCCCTCTGCGAAAAGCAAATTGGTTAAATCCATTAAAGAATAATGCAACTTGCGGGCATGCGCCAAATCCCCAGCCAAAGTGGCCCTAACCATATCACTGTATTGTTGTGGAAAAACATTCGCCACCACAGAAATTACGCCAACAGCACCAGCAGCAACCAATGGCATGGTTAAATTATCATCGCCAGATATCACCAAAAATCCTTTGGGCTTATGCATTATAATTTGCATGATTTGCTCTACATTTCCTGAAGCTTCCTTAATTCCTATTATGTTTGAAAATCCTTTGGCCAGTCGTAGGGTTGTTTCAGGTAACAGATTCACTGCTGTACGTCCCGGTACATTGTACAAAATAATTGGTAGCGGTGTATGTTCCGCCAAATAGGCAAAATGCCTGTACAAACCCTCCTGCGTTGGCTTGTTGTAATAGGGCGTTACCGACAAAATGGCCTGATATCCTTCCAAATCAAAAGCCTTCATTTGTTTGGCTGTTTTCATGGTATCATTTCCTCCTACGCCTGCCACCAAACCAACTCTTCCATCAACTTTCTCACGCACAAAAGAAAACAACACCATGCGTTCCTGGTCTGTCATGGTTACAGATTCACCGGTTGTACCCTGAACCACGAGGTATTCTACACCACCCTTTATCAAATGCTCCAGCAATCGCTCCAGCGATACAAAATCAATATCACCATGGGTCGTAAATGGAGTAACAATGGCCACTCCTGTTCCTTTTAGTTTTTCTGTGTTCATTCTTTTTTATGCCTTAGGCAGGTTGAATCATGGTTAAATATTTTTCAAGCATCTGAAGGTACTCCGGTAAAGTTGTTTCTTCAGGCAGACTCATCATCAAATCATAGTAATCAATGTATTTGGGATGCCTGGCGCCTACTTTAAAGGTTGAACGCGATAGGGCCAAAACATACAACAAGGGAGTGCGATGCTCTTTCGATAGATTAATCAGCAAAGAAAAGGGCTCACGAATAAAATTATCTACCACCGGATCGCTGGGCTTTAAATACCACTTCAATTGCTTGCGGGTAAAAAAATCATACTCCAATTTACTCGGCATCATCACCGGTATTTCTTTGGCATCATAATATCCAAGTGCCTTTACCTTCTTCTTCGACTCCTTTAATTTCTTGATGAACTTCTTAATGATTTCGAATTCTTCAGGATCGGTAGCATCAAACAAAAGCGCAATGGTTTCTGCACTGTCCAAAGAACTTGCTTTTACCTTGCGCTTAATACTTGCATGCTCTTTTTTGAGCAAATACTCTGCTGCGCTCTTTTGTGTTTTCTTTACAATACTCATTCCGAAAGGTTTTCAAGAATTCCCGTTCCTTGACAAAGGTCGGTAAATTCCTTTTCACTAATCACTTTCACGCCCAGTTTAGTTGCCTTTTCCATTTTTGAGGGACCGGTTTCTGCACCTGCCACCAAATAACTTGTTTTGCCCGAAACCGTTGCGACTACTTTGCCGCCATGGTTTTCGATGGTTTCTTTGATGCCATCGCGACTATAATTATCAAATACGCCTGAAACAACAAAGGTCAGCCCCGACAAAATACCCGAACCGCTACTCTCCTTCTTCTCTGTCACTAACTGAAGTCCGCAAGCGCGCAACTTATTCAGTAATTCCTTGTTTCTCGGTTCGTCAAAAAACGATCGCAACGATTGAGCTATTCTTTCTCCAACATCAGGAACAGCCAACAGTTCTTCCGTTGCCGCATTTTCAATTGCATCCAGACTTCCGAAATGTTTGGCAATTTTTTTGGCCACTGTTTCGCCCACATGCTTTATACCCAAGGCAAAAAGAACCCTTTCGAAGGGAACCTGCTTTGAAGCATCAATGCCCTTGATTAAATTCAACACCGACTTTTCCTGCAAACTCCTTTTTCTTTGGTTCCCCTCTGCATCCTCTTCCAACGAAAATTCCAATCCTATCAAATCATCATACGTCAGCGAGTACAAATCAAGATAATCGTGAATTTTATTTTTTTGCAACAAACCGGCAATGGTTTCCGCACCCAAAGAATCTATGTTCATTGCTTTTCTACCAACGAAATGCTCAATTTTTCCTTCACGTTGCGGAAGACATTCCCATTCATTGGGACAGAAAAAATTGGCTTCACCCTCAGGACGGATAAGTGCCGTATTGCATTCAGGACAATGGGTCAGGAACCGTACTGGCTGCGCATCGAAGGAACGTTTACTCAATGCTACGCTCGTAATTTTGGGGATGATTTCACCCCCTTTTTCAACACAAACAAAATCATGCTCATGCAAATCCAATTTGGCAATAATATCTGCGTTGTGCAAAGAAGCACGTTTTACCATGGTACCGGCCAATAGCACAGGCACCAAGTTAGCAACCGGAGTTAAAACACCGGTTCGGCCTACCTGAAAAGTTACTTCTCTTAATTGTGTAACCGCTTCTTGTGCTTTGTATTTGAAGGCCATGGCCCAACGAGGCACTTTGGCAGTAAAACCAAGCATTTGCTGATAATCGAGGCGGTTTACTTTTACCACAATGCCATCAGTATCTACGGGTAATTCAAACCTACGGGTATCCCATTCGTTGATGTAATTAACCAAGGCTTCGGTATTCTTCACCACCCTTGAATGAGGTGATACTTTAAATCCCCATTCGCGTGCAGCTTGCAGCGATTCTTCGTGGGTTTTAAAAGGCAATTGCTCCGCTAGTACATGGTACAAATAACAGTCCAGTTTGCGTTCTGCCACCACAGCAGAATCCTGCATCTTCAAGGTTCCGGAGGCAGCATTTCTTGGGTTGGCCAAAGGTGCTTCACCCAATTCTTCCTTTTCCTTGTTAATGCGGTCGAACTCCGGCCTAGGTAAAAATATTTCACCCCTGATTTCAAAATCATCGGGAAAGTTTCCATGGCGGAGTTGCAGCGGAATACTGCGAATGGTTTTTACATTGGTGGTAACATCATCGCCCTGAACACCGTCTCCGCGTGTTATCGCCTGATACAATTTTCCATTGACGTAACGCAAACCAATCGCCACTCCATCATACTTTAATTCTGCCACATATTCAGCCTCGGCTTCAAGCGCCTTAACAACCCGCTGATTAAATTCATCAACTTCTTCGAAGGAGTAGGTATTGCCAAGACTCAACATAGGAAAGCGATGCACCACCTGCTGAAACTCTTTGGTAATAGCGCCTCCTACCCTCTTTGTTGGTGATTCAGGAGAAGCCAATAGTGGAAACTGAGATTCTAGTGCTTCGAGTTTCTTCAGCAATTGATCGAAGTCATAATCTGAAACCAAAGATTCGGAAAGCACATAATAATGGTAATTGTACTTATCCAGCAATTCGGTTAAATGGGCAACTTCAGCTGCCGCTTCCATTTCATTCATAATCAAAAAAAAATCGAATTAGGACGATGTACTAAAAACAATTTGGTACAAACATTCGTTCATCCACCGGGTTCCGTTGCGGGTCCAATCTTTTTTGGTTCCCACCAACTCAAAACCGGCTGAAACAAACAACCTTTTACTGGCCTCATTATTGTCAAAAATATTACAATACAAAGAATGTAATTGCAGATGCTGGTGGCAATAATCCATGAATAAGCGAAGTGCTTCGGATGCATATCCTTTTCTGCGCTCGGGCATTTCGGCAATGAGCACGCCAATTCCACCGCGCTGGTTGAAGGTATCAAGATCAAACAAATCAATACAGCCTATGGGTTTTCCATCGGGTTGACAAATGATGAGGCGCAATTGCTTGGTCACAAAAATATCTTCGTGCGCGCAATCAATGTATTTTTGCAAAACATGTTTGGCAAAGGGAGCAAAGGTTTGACTGACCAGCCATACATCGGGATTGTTTTCCCAATTGTACAACACGTCCAAATCTTCAGGTTCGAGTGGGCGCAAATAGCATTTTTCTCCGGCAAGGAAACTCATGTTTCAGCTTTGGGTCATTAACAATCGCATTCGACAACAAATATTAAGAATAAAATTGAAAAATAACCGGCACAAAAATAAAAAGGTCAAGGCTCAAGTGTTGAAAACAATTTTCCTGTGAAATAATTTCTGCCTATTGTTCTTTTTCTTTTGGAGTTTGGCTTGCAGGACTATTCGGGTCGGCATCATAGTAAGCATGAATAATTTCCTTTACCAATCTATGTCGGATAACATCAGAGGCATCGAGGTGAACAAAGCCGATTCCTTTGATATTCTTCAACAAACGCACCGCCTGAATAAGTCCGGAGGGTTGATTGCGCGGTAAATCTACCTGGGTAGGGTCACCGGTAATGACGAATTTGGCCGATGGACCCATCCGGGTTAAAAACATTTTCATTTGACTTTGGGTGGCATTTTGCGCTTCATCAAGAATAACAAAGGAGTGATCGAGCGTACGTCCGCGCATAAAAGCAAGCGGTGCAATTTGAATAACCCCGCTTTCCATGTGATTGGCCAGTTTATCGCCCGGCAGCATATCACGCAAAGCATCATAGAGCGGTTGGAGATAAGGATCAAGTTTTTCTTTTAAATCACCGGGCAGAAAACCAAGGTTTTCACCTGCTTCAACCGCAGGTCGGGTAAGAACAATGCGTTTTACATTTCGGTTCTTTAACGCACGAACTGCAAGTGCTACAGCGGTATAGGTTTTGCCTGTTCCTGCTGGCCCCAGTGCAAATACCATATCGTTCTCTTCTACCCGTTTCACCAGCAGGGCCTGGTTGGGGGTTCGCGCCTTGATGATGGCACCGTTTGTACCAAACACCAGTACATCGGCATGGTCGTTGGGTTTTGAAGGATCATCGCTTCCCTGCATGGGCCGATCAACAATGGCCTCGATATCGCCTTCATTCAGTCGCCCGTATCGGTTAAAATGCGAAACAAGGGCCTTCAATCGCTCCAATAAAAGTTGCGATTCGGTCTCCTCGCCCATAATTTTGATGGTATTACCCCGGGCAATGAGTTTTAATTTGGGAAAAAATTTTCCTAAAAAATTTAACTTTTGATCATTCACACCGCAGATTTCCACGGGGCTGATGTCTTCAATTTCGAAAATGAGTTCTGCCAAAATTTGATGAAATAGAAATAGGGCTTAAAAAAACAATAATTTTGCGCAATTAACAAGAACGGAATTTAGTCAATAATGCCAATTGTAACTTTAACCACTGATCTGGGTACCAAAGACGCCTATGTTCCCATGATCAAGGGTAGTTTGCTTAGCTTCAATCAAAATTTGAAACTTGTTGACCTCTCGCATGATATTCCGGCCTTCGATGTTTTCAAAGGGGCCGAAATTCTAAAACAAGCTTATCCCTATTTCCCGGTAAACAGTCTGCATTTACTGGCCATCAATCCTTACGACATTGAAACCTATCCCCTGATTATGATAAAATATCAGGGTCATTATTTTGTAGGAGCCGACAACGGCATGTTATCTTTTATAGCCGGTGAAAAGGCCGATTGGGCCATTGCGCTCATTCCTCAGGAAGTAGATGTTAAATGGAAACTCTTTCCCTTTATTCCCTTCTTTTTACATGCGGTTGAATGCTGGCAAAGCGGCAATTTCAGCAAAGCCGGTGAAGTAATGGGCGCTATTGTTCAGAAAAAACCTTTCGAATCTTATGTTAGTTTAAACAACTTGATTGGCTATGTCACTCATATTGACCATTTTGGAAATGCCATCACGAATATCACCAAAGAAGATTTTGAAAAGGCAAAACCCCAAAATGGATTTAGCATTGAATTCAGAACCTACCGGACCGACTATTTGAATGAACATTATGAAGAAGTTCCGCCGGGCGAGCAGGCCGTTTTGTTTAACTCCTCGGGCTTTTTAGAAATTGCTATCAATTCGGGGGATGCCGGTAAATTGATGGGATTGAAACGGAATGATAAAGTGGTAATTAGATTTGAAAATGCTGAATAGAATTGTAAAGATGCACTTCCGCGAGGAGGCCGTAGAAGAATTTTTAACTGTCTTTTACCGCTACAAAGCAGCCATTGCCAGCCAAAGCGGATGCCAATCGGTGAGCCTTTTGCAAGATCATGGCCAAAAAAATATTTTTTATACTTTCTCGCTTTGGGACAGTGCTGAAAGTTTGGATAAGTACCGTCAATCTGCCCTTTTTCAGGATGTTTGGCCTCAAACCAAAAAATTATTTTTGGAACCGGCCCAAGCTTGGTCTTTGTATGAAAAATCATCATCTTAATTCATTTGCGACCTGCCTTTGCTGCCTTTGAAACAAAAGCCTTCCGATGGTTTGTAACCGGAAGAATGTTGCTTGTGTTGGGTTTTCAAATTCAATATCTGGTCCTGGGCTGGTTGATTTATGACCTCACCCACGACCCTTTACAATTGGGTCTTGCAGGACTGGCCGAAATTATTCCCTTTTTGAGTGTGATTTGGCTGGCCGGTCCGCTGGCCGACCGCTTTAACCGAAAAAAAATAATTATCATCACCTTATTGCTGTTCCTTGCAGGCTATTCCATGATTGGTTGGGTGATTCATCAGGCAGGGCCGGAGCAAAAATCACTGGTATTATTGCTCTATTATGGCATGATCATATTGGTAGGTTTTACCCGTGGGTTCTTTGGCCCCTCCTCACAAGCCATTGTTCCTACCCTTGTGCCTGCGCAACATTTTGCCAATGCGACCACCTGGAATACCTCGGTATTTCATTTGTCATCGGTGGCGGGACCCGCATTGGGCGGACTGCTGTATGCAGGAGGCGGAAAAGAATTTACCTACTTATTTGTATTCGCTATTTTACTGCTTGGCTTGTGTTGTCTGCTTTTGATGAAGTATCCTGGCAATCAGACAAAAAACAACCAGCCCCGCTTGCCAATTTTGGGTCAATTAAAGACAGGAATCAAATTCGTGTTCAGTCATCAGGTCATCATTGGTTCGCTTACCCTTGATTTATTTGCCGTGTTATTTGGCGGAGCGGTGGCCTTGTTGCCGGTATTTGCTGCAGAGGTATTACATTGCGGACCCGAAGGACTTGGATTACTGCGATCGGCACCGGCCTGCGGTGCCTTGGTCATGGCTTGGATCCTGGTCATGGTTCCACCCGAAAAAAATGCGGGAAAAGCCTTATTAATCAGTGTGGCCGGATTTGGTCTTTGCATGATTGGCTTTGCCTTATCCACCAACTTTTATTTATCCCTTGCTTTGCTTTTCCTAAGTGGTTCCCTCGACAATATATCGGTGGTGATAAGGCAAACGGTGGTTCAGATGCGCACACCCGACCACATGCGAGGCAGCGTTGCAGCGGTTAACAGCATCTTCATAGGCATGTCGAATGAAATTGGTGCCTTTGAATCGGGGCTGGCTGCAAAACTGTTAGGATTGATACCATCGGTAATTTTTGGAGGCCTTGTTACCATTGGGGTTGTAGGAGCTACTGCAAAATATGCCCCTGAATTGCGAAAATTAAACCTAAAAGAATTTCAATAAAACTATTTTTGTGCGCGGATTAGCATTATGATTGCTCTGTTTAAAAAAGAAGTACGTGCATTTTTAGGTTCCATGATTGGCTATGTGGTTATTCTTACCTTTTTGCTCATGGTGTCGATGATGTTGTGGATTTTTCCGGGAGATTTCAATTTGCTGGATGCCGGTTATGCCGGACTGGACAATTTGTTTTTATTGGCCCCTTGGGTTTATATGTTCCTTATACCGGCCATTACCATGCGTTCATTTGCAGAGGAAAAAAGAAACGGAACCCTTGAATTGCTCTTTACCAAGCCCATCAGTGATTTTCAAATCATCTTTGCCAAATTTTTGGCCGGAATGGTGTTGGTATTGTTCAGCATCACTCCAACCCTGGTGTTTTATTATACCATTTATCAGCTTGGCAATCCTGCCGGCAACCTCGATGTTGGAGCTACCATGGGTTCTTATATTGGTTTGGTATTGTTGGCAACCGGCTTTGTTTCGATAGGAATTTTTGCCTCTTCCTTAACCCAAAGTCAAATTGTATCTTTTATTCTGGCCGTGTTTCTTTCCTTTGTTTTTTACCTGGGCTTTGATAGTTTGAGTGGAATCGCTTTGTTGGAAAAATTCGATTATTTGATTCTTCAATTGGGCATCAATTATCACTTTTTATCCTTGAGTCGTGGCGTAATTGATACCCGCGATTTGCTTTATTTTATTGGCCTTTCGGCCTTGTTTATGCTGGCTACCAAAACCGTTTTAGAAAGCAGAAAGTGGTAACATGAAAAAAGGCAGCAACAAAAAGAAATTCACTTCCTGGTTTAACCTAATGGTTGGACTCCTCATCATCATTCTGCTCAACATATTGGGAAGTTATGTTTTTCATCGCTTTGATTTAACCGAAGAAAAACGTTATTCAATCTCTGATCCCACCCGAAAGATGCTGAAGGAACTGAAGAATGACGTTTACTTTCAGATTTATTTGGAAGGAGATTTTCCGGGCGGATACAAAAGATTAAGAGATGAGTTTAAATTAATGCTCGACCAGTTCAGGGCTTATGCAGGCGATAAAATTCAGTATTCCTTTATCAACCCTACAGCCGACCCCGATCCGGTGAAACAAAGAGAATTGTTTACCCAATTGATAAAACAAGGACTCGAACCCACAACGCTTAACATCAGAACCGATGATGGAGAAAAGCAGCAAATTGTTATTCCGGGGGCGATGGTTACGATGGGTGAAAAAAGTTTACCACTAAGTATTTTAAAAAGTCAGGTGGGCGTTGATCCTGATGAAATGCTGAACAATTCCATTCAAAATTTGGAATATGAAATTGCCTTCACCATCAAAAAATTGCAAACTACCTTAAAGAAAAGAATTGCTTTTGTAGAGGGCCATGGAGAATTGGGGGAAATTTATGTAGGTGATTTGGCAAAATCATTAAGCGATTATTACACGTTAGAAAGAGTAAGATTAAACGAAAATCTTGCGGCCTTAACCGGCTTCAGTGCTGCCATCATCATTAAGCCCGATAGTGCATTTAGTGAGAAGGACAAATTTATTTTAGATCAGTTTGTGATGAGGGGCGGAAAATTAATCTGGATGATTGATCCCATTTTTGCCAGCATGGATAGTTTAACCAAACATACGGTGACGATGGGTTTTCCGATGCCATTGAACCTGGATGACCAGTTGTTTAGATATGGGGTGCGGATCAATTCTCATTTAATACAAGATGTAAGGAGTGCCGCCATTCCGGTGATTACCGGCTATGTGGGCAATCAACCCAAGCAACAATTGTATCCTTGGTATTATTTCCCCTTATTTTTTCCTGATGCTAAACATCCTA
>JBILVQ010000115.1:0-9743 GCA_044370375.1 Bacteroidia bacterium | reverse complement strand
CAATACCAGCACGATGTAGAACAAAACAAACTCAAACAAAGTTTAGATGCCGTTGTTGAGCGTTGTGTAAATCAAGTAGGAGTAAATCTAAACACGGCAAGCAAAAGTCTGCTTACCTATGTTGCCGGATTGAACGAACACACAGCACAAAATATCATTCAATACCGAAATGAAAATGGTGCCTTTGGCTCAAGAAATGAATTAAAAAAAGTGGCCCGTTTGGGTAACAAAACCTTTGAGCAATGTGCAGGATTTTTGAGGATTCCCAATGCCGCTAATGTTTTAGACAATACGGCAGTGCATCCTGAAAGCTATGGAATTGTAGAAGCCATGGCGCAACAACAGCGTTGCAGCATCCATGATCTAATAAAAAATGAATCGCTGAGGAAAAGCATTGATGCAAAAAAATTTGTCAATGAGCAGGCAGGTCTCTTAACCCTGAATGATATATTAAACGAGTTGGCCAAACCGGGTCGAGATCCACGCGAAAAATTAAAACCCTTTAAATTTGCAGCGGTAAAAAAACCCGAGGACCTAAGCGTTGGAATGATTCTTCCCGGCATTGTTACCAATATTACCAAATTCGGATGCTTTGTTGATATCGGTGTAAAACAAGATGGCATGGTGCACATTTCACAAATGGCCGATAAGTTTGTAAACGACCCCAACAGCATTGTAAAACTTCAACAACAGGTACAGGTAAAAGTATTAGAAGTTGATTTGTTGCGCAAAAGAATAGGCTTGAGCATGAAAGGATTTTAAGTGCTGCTATCATCAAAATAAAAAGTCTTCAAATTTCATGGTTTAAAAAACCCATGAAATTGAGGGGACAGAGGTCTTATCGCTAAGAGGTAATTCCTTTTTCATAAATAAGATAACCCAACCTGATTGGTTCCTTAATAAATTTTACTATGTTTGCTATAATTTAAGTGTTCAACCATAAAATAAGTTGAAAATAACCCCATGAAACATAAAATTTTACTTTTTTATTTTCTGCTATCGGGATTTCAATCCCTCATGGCGCAGAACTGGAAGGCTGATTTGCAGCAACAGAAAGGTTTCATTGAAAACAAAGGGCAATTCGTCCGTTTGGTCAAAGACCCCCAACAGCAAGACATTCTATTCTCTTTTGATGGTGGCAATGAAGATTATTTTTTTACCCGCAAAGGCCATGTTTTGGTTTATTCCTTAAAGGAAAAAAGACAAAAAAGTCAGGAAGAAAAAGCACAACGTCAGGAAAGAAAAAAGGAAGGATTCAAAAGTTTAAAAGAATGGCAGGAGTTTGAGAAGCAAGGCGAACGCATTGCCTTAACCCAAGATGAACTAAGCTGTATTTGGCTCAATGCGAATCCAAATGTTGAATTAATCCCTTCCGAAAAAAACTCCTTTACCCATAGTTACCTTATCAACTCCGGAAATAAACAACAAAAAAGTATCCATAACATTCCTTCTTACCGAAAATTAACCTATAAAAACCTTTACCCCAACATTGACCTTGTTTATGAATTTCATCCGCAAGGAGGTCTTAAATACAGCCTGGTCCTTCATCCGGGCGCTAACCCGCAAAACATTCAGTTACAATACTCCAAAGATGCCCGCTTGCAAGGCGATGGGAGCATTTTAACCGCAACGCTTTTTGGTGATATCAAAGACCATAAGCCGGTCACTTTTTATGCAAACAATCATCACCAAGTTATTTCCTCCTCCTATTGGGTTCAACAAAATATTATTCGCTTTCAATTAGGGGATTACAACCCGCAAGAAAGCATTATCATCGATCCATGGACCCAATCACCAGCGTTTAATACCAACTGGGATTGCGTTTGGGAATGCGAAAAAGATGGTTTGGGCAATGTGTACATCATTGGTGGGGTTATGCCACTTCAATTATTGAAATACAATGCTACCGGTACTTTGCAATGGACCTACAGCACGCCCTATGATACCACCTCTTGGTTAGGTTCATTTGCCACCGATTTAGCGGGAAATTCCTATGTGTGCAATGGCTCAGCTGCTGCCATCATTAAAGTAAATACGGCAGGAGTATTGGTATGGAATAATCCTAATCCTGGAGGACTTTTTTCCAGCACAGAATTCTGGAGCATCAGTTTTAATTGCGACCAAAGCAGATTGGTGATAGGCGGCACGGGTGGGTTTCTTCCTCCGGTGCCTTTTATTTATGAAGTGGACATGAACAACGGAAATGTAGTGAGTTCTGTTCAGGTTACCAATTCGCCGGGCGGCTTGTTCGATCCAAAGGAGGTACGCTGCATAACTGCCTGCGGCAACGGAAAATATTATTATCTGGCACACGACTCGTTGGGTTATATTAACCAGAATTTAAATGCCTGTGGCGGGCCCGGAGAATCGAATGTTAAATTCAGCAATGGCTTTACATTAGGTTACAAAGTAGAAAACTGGCGTTATAGCAATAGTGGTATCGAGGCGCTCAAAACCTATGGTGATTTTGTTTATGTTAATCGTGGTAATCAACTCCAGAAAAGAAACTTTTTTACCGGCACGGTAGTAGCTTCAGTAGCCATTCCTGCAGGCAGTTTTGTAACCACCACCATTCCAATCATCGGAACTTCCTCTCAGGTAGGAAACAGTGGTATCGATATTGATGACTGTGGCAATATTTATGTTGGATCCACCAATGGCGTTTACAAATTTGATACCCTGTTAACTGCACTGGGCAGCTTTCCCACTACGTTTAATGTGTATGATGTAGAGGTTTCTATTGCAGGCGATGTTATTGCCGCAGGCTCTACAGGGAATTCCAATTCAAACAACAGAACCGGTGCTGTTCAATCGTTCGCTGCTGCTGCTTGTGCTCCTCCGCCAAGCATTTGCTGCGATGCCTCCATTTGCAATCTTCCTGACTTTTGTCTTACCGATGCACCTCAGCAGTTAATTTCTGCAACCCCCGGCGGTACATGGACAGGACCCGGAGTGAATGCAAGCGGCCTCTTCGATCCAGCCACAGCCGGTGTTGGCGTTTTCAATTTAACCTATAGTTTGTCCTGTGGTTCCGAATCAATCAGCATCACTGTTAACAATTGTACTGCGCTGGATGTTTGTGAAGAACTTAACGGAACATACACCGTGAGCGGTGGTACTGGACCCTACACATGGCAAGTCTTTTCTCCTGCAAGTACTACTGCCATCAATACACAAGCAGAGTGTCAAGCATGTGGTTACACATGGTTTTTTGGGAATTGTTTTAATCCCTTTCCAATTCCAGCCGATTCTTGCACCACTCCGGCAGGGTGGACAACCTATGCCACCGGAGTTAATGCGCCTGCTCCTCCCGGATTTCCTGCACAAGTAATCGACAATGCAGGAACCATTTACACCATTAATTCCGCTGCACAAATTTTGCCTTGTTCTAATTGTCCAACCATCGCTACCATTACCGTCAATCAAAGTGATGCTGCATGTGCCGGAGGAACGGGCAATGCAACACTTAGCAGCAGTGGTGGAACCGGTCCTTATACTTACTCATGGGTTCCCGGCAATTTAAATGGCGATACACAAAACAACTTATCGGCAGGAACCTACACCATTACCATCACAGATGCCAATGGCTGTAGCGGAATATATACCATCACCATCAATGAACCTCCTGCCCTAATCTTGAATACAGGTTTGTTTCCTTCAACGTGCCAGTTGGCCAACGGTACAGCCTTTGCTGCAGCCTCGGGGGGTACAGGTCCTTATACCTACACCTGGAGCAACGCGGGAGGAAATTTACAAATCACCAACAATAGCATCAATCCCGACACCTTGAATAATTTACCGGCAGGAAATTATTTTATTTTGATGCAGGATGCCAATGCATGTAGTGCTGCCGATACGCTGCTTATCACCACAAGCTCTTCGCCTGTTGCCAACCTGCTTGCTCAAAACAATGCAACTTGTGGCGTTAATAATGGAAGCATTGTTATCTCTGCAAGCGGAGGAACAGGACCCTTTACCTTTGCATGGTATGATGGAAATACATTGGTTCTGACCAATAACAATGTGTTAAGCGTTGATTCCATTGTAAACATAACGGCAGGAAACTATACAGCCATCATTACCGATGCGGCAGGCTGCATTGATAGCTTAAGCGCTTCTGTCAACAACCTCAATGCCGCCACCTTAAACATTCTTTCACAAAATAATATTTTATGTTTTGGAGAAGACAGTGCCATGGCAATAGTAGCGGCATTGGGTGGTGTCGACCCCTATAATTTTGTATGGTCTTTAAATGCAACCATTGTACAAAGCAGCAACAATGTGCTAAGTCAGGATACACTGATAACATCCGTTGCCGGAAATTATCTTTTGGAAGTAACCGACAGCAGTGGATGTATTTCTTCGGTTCAAGTCAATATTACAGGACCATCAGCTCCTCTTGGCATTAGCGGATTAAGCATAACCGATGCAAGCTGCGGAAACAGTGATGGGGCTGCAAGCATTGTGGTTACGGGAGGTACAGCGGGTGCTGGATATCAATACAACTGGCAGCCCGGTGGTGCAAATTCTTCTACCGCCAACAACCTAGCCGCAGGAACTTATACCATTACGGTTACCGATGCCAATGCCTGCAGCATTGATTCAGTGATTAGCATTGGTAATACAAATGGCCCTTTGGTTAGCATCAACAACATCGTTAATCCAAATTGTTTTGGAGAACAAACAGGATCTGCAACGGCAACCGCAACAGGAGGAAGCGGTTTGTATAATTTTGCATGGTCGGGTGCTTTGGGTAATAATGCCAACATCATCAATGTGGGTGCAGGAAGCTATACGGTAGTGGTTACCGATGCGCTAGGTTGCACAGGAACGGCAACAGTCACCATTGAACAACCCAATGCTATTAGCGGCAACATTACCACGAGCGCGGCCAATTGCGGACTCAACAATGGAACAGCACTCATCACTGCCAGTGGAGGAAGCGGACCGCTATTGTATAGTTGGAACAACGGACAAACAGGCAGTTTAGCCTCTGGCCTTCCTACCGGAAATTGCAGTGTGGTAATAACAGATTCTTTGGGCTGCAATGCTGCTTTCACAAGTTTCGTCAACCAAACAGGCTTATTCAGCATCGATGCCGGAGCTGATGCTATCATACAATCCGGTGCATCCATTGAATTGAGTGGAACAGGTCCGGCCAATGGAGTTTACAATTGGGCACCTGCAGAATTTTTATCCTGTAGCACTTGTGTGAATACGATTGCCAGTCCTCAAACAACCACAGCTTTCGTGTTGACCGTTACCCAAAACGGATGTGCTGTAGTTGATACAGTTATTGTTGAAGTTGAACTGGAATGCGGAGATGTTTTTGTTCCAAGTGGTTTTAGTCCGAATGGGGATGGATTCAATGAGGTCCTTTATCCACGGGGCAATTGTATTGTCTCCTTGGAATTCAAAGTTTTCGACCGCTTTGGCGAATTGGTCTTTGAAAGCATTGATCAAAATACAGGATGGGACGGGACATACAAAGGGAAACCGGTGATGCCGGGGGTTTATGTTTATTACCTGAGCGCTACGGTAAAAGGTGAAATACTATTCATTCATGGCGATGTAACGCTGGTTCGATAAATCAATACCGCATGAAAACATTTCGCTGTTTGTACATTGTCCTATTCTTGCTCTTAAATTCCGTTGTCTTTGGACAAAATTTTCCCTGGCAGCGACCTTTAAAATATGCATGGTCGAGCGATGGAATAAATTTCAACACTCCGGCTATCTTTCAGGATTCATCAGGGGTTCCATCAGTCATTCAATGGAATGGGGATACGCTCATCTGTGCCTTTCAATGGTTCAGGGTTCCAATGAATAGTCCATCCTGGGACAAAGTAGCTGTAAAATTCTCCTATGATAACGGCAGCACATGGACGCAGCCAACCCCTATTGTGATGCACGGTATTCCGGCAACCTACCAGCGTGCTTTTGATCCAACACTGGTAAAAATAAACCAGGATAGTTTACGCATTTATTTCTCATCGAGTGAAACACCTCCTGTAGGAGGATTAGATTCTACGGTTAATACTTACTCGGCAAAATCAGCAGATGGAGTGAATTATTACTTCGAAAACAATCCACGAATAGATGTATTAAATAATCGGGTGATTGATCCTGCCGTAATACGTTTTAATAATGCATGGCATTATGCATCACCGGTTGGTGCTCCGCAGGATGGTGCTTATCATTATGTTTCTCCGGATGGTGTAAACTTTTTACCGGTTGCGAACATCCCATCAGACAATGCGCATAACTGGACAGGCAATTACATGGTAAACGACAGCAGCGAACTACGGTTTTACGGTAGCAGTCAGAATTTTATCTGGTACAATTCCAGCCCGAATGGCGGCCAGTGGCTTGGCTTTGTCAACACCAACGTTAACGGAGGCGACCCCACTGTTTTAAGGATTGCGAGCAACAACTATTTGATGGTTTATGTTGATAATCCCTACCCGAATTCGACAATAGAAAATCAAGGAACTATGGAAAGAATTCACCTCTATCCGAATCCAACAAATGATTTTTTGATAATAGACGAAAACTTTAACGGAAAGGATTACCTGATAGAAATTTATAACGAAATGGGAGAATTAGTACAGCGTACTAAAACGAATCTTCAAAAAATTGAGATTAGTGATTTAGCTCCCGGAAAATACTTCTTGCACGTAATCGCTCCTGATCATTTGAAAAAAAGAAATTCCAGCTTCGTAAAATACGATTAATCTGGACAATGACCCTTGCCAAAACTTATGTAAGAATTGTGCTAAAAATCATATCGTGCCAGGTTTTTTTGTCGCAACTTTGCAAAAAAAGCAAATGATTCAACAGACAATGAGCATCCTGCTCCTGGGGGGATTTTTGATAATGGCCTCATGCAGTTCCACAAAAAAAATACCTGAAACCGTTGCCTTTGTGGATTTGAATAAGTATTCTGGAAAATGGTACGAAATAGCTTCCTACCCGCAACGATTTCAAAAAGGTTGCGAATACACCACGGCCGAATATCGTTTAGGAGAAAAAGAAATGGTGGTGGTTGAAAACCGCTGTAAAAGGAATGGAAAAATTAGTAGCATACAAGGAAAAGCAAGCGTGGTGCCTAATTCGGGGAATGCAAAACTGAAAGTTAGTTTCTTTTGGCCATTCAAAGGCGATTACTGGATTATCGATTTGGCAGAAGATTATCGCTATGCGGTGGTGAGTAGTCCGGGTCAAGATTACTTGTGGATTCTTTCGCGCAGCCCACAAATGGAAGAAGACACTTTGAAGGAAATTCTGGAAAGGCTTAAAGCAAAAGGATTTGATTTGTCTAAGCTTCAATATACAAGGCAGTAGGCCGGGAAGCTAAAAATTTCTGCAACCCAAAGAGGGGCCGGCAATTTCATTTCCCTTGAAGACTTCGATTTTTAAAGGAAAAACAAACCGAATAATTTTTCAATGCAAAGCGCAAAATCAATAACAATTGAGCCCTGAAAATCGAAGCAATGAATATTCTGCAAAGAGTGGTTGTTGGTATCATTTTTAAAAGGCACCTGATAAAAAGGAACGAAAAATTCCGAGCTTATCAATAAATTAAGGCCTTGGGCGTTGTTTTCTACCAAGAATTCCCTTTTCACCCTTTCATCGAAATTAAAATGACCGAACCAGAAAAACTTCAATATCCTATCGGAAGGTTCCAAGCTCCTGAAATTTACAGTGAAGCTTTGCTTAACGAATACAAAAACAGCATTGCCACCCTACCCAAGCGCTTGGAAGAAGCCGTAAAAGATTTGAGTCTGCTTCAATTAGAAACACCTTACCGAGAGGGTGGGTGGAATGTACGAGAGGTGGTGCATCATCTGGCGGATAGCCACATGAACAGTTTAATCAGGTTTAAATTAACACTTACCGAAGAACTGCCTATTATTAAGCCCTATATAGAACAAAAATGGGCCTTGTTAGCAGATTCCCAACTTCCCATTGAAATATCAATTCAACTATTAAGCGGCATACACCTTAAATTAACCAAACTAATAGACTCCCTTTTGCCACAGGAGCTCAACAGGGAGTATTATCATCCTCAGTACGAGAAGAATTTCAAGCTGCAAGAGGCCATTGCCCTATATGCCTGGCATGGGAATCACCATTTGGCCCATATTACAACGCTTAAGGCCCGGATAGGTTGGTAGGGATTAGGCCAATCAAAGACCAAGACAATGGCTTGAAAGCAATATACCTATTTTAGGGTATTGTTTAGACCTGTTCTAAATAAGACTTTTGTCGCGTTATGGAACGAATGAAAAAGGCAAGCTTGATAAAAACGCTGTTATTCTTGGCAGGCATCATCCTCAGCGGACAAGTGATTGCCCAAACAGGGCAAATAGAAGGTATTTTATATACATCGGACAGTACGGCTACCCTACCCGGAGTATCTGTTTGGATAGAACACAGCCAAATGGGGACGATAACGAATGGCAGCGGAAAATTTACGCTAAAAAATATTCCTGTTGGAAAACACCAACTCATTATCTCGAGCTTAGGATATCAGACTATAATAACAGAAATAAATATTGAAAACAACCAAACATCGTCCTTTACCGGTTACCTTAAAGAATCAAGCGCATCGCTCAATGAACTGGTGATCATGACCAAAGGAAACACCGGATTAAAAAACATTCCGGGTTCGGCCACCTTTCTATCACCGAAAGAATTGCAAAAATTCAGTTACACCGACATTAACCGAACCTTAAGAGCTGTTCCCGGTGTAAATATTCAGGAGGAAGATGGATTTGGACTTCGACCTAATATAGGTTTAAGGGGTACAGGAGTTGAAAGGAGTTCAAAAATTACTTTAATGGAGGACGGTATATTAATGGCGCCTGCACCTTATGCAGATCCTGCCGCCTATTATTTTCCTACAGTTGGAAGAATTCAAAGTGTAGAAATATTAAAGGGGAGTTCACAAATAAAATACGGACCGTATACAACCGGAGGAGCCCTCAACTTAATTTCTACCCAAATTCCTGATGCCTTGTCGGCAAGAATCAACATGATTGGCGGAAGTTTTGGCGGAAGAAATCTGCATGCCTATGCCGGGAATACCCACAAAAATGTAGCCTATTTGGTAGAAACCTTCCAAATGGGATCGGATGGATTTAAAGAAATTGATGGCGGTGGAAATTCGGGCTTTATCAAAAAAGACTACGTTGCGAAATTGAGAATAAACACGAATCCAGATGCCAAAATTTACCAGGCGTTGAGCTTTAAATGGGGCCAAAATAGCGAGCAATCGAATGAAACTTATCTTGGTTTAACGGAGCAGGATTTTAAAAACAATCCAAACAGAAGATATTCTTCAACACAAAACGACTTGATGAGTACTGGGCATGAACAATTATCGGTTAATCATTTGATTAAACTAAATAAAAATCTTTCTATTAGCACAGTTGCTTACAGAAATAAATTCAAAAGAAACTGGTATAAGTTGGATAGGGTTGCCGATAGCAGTGGAACCAAATACAGCCTAGCCAATGTTTTAGAAAACCCTGAAGTTTATCAGGAAGCCTACCACGTTTTGGCGGGCAATAGCAAAGGATTGGACAACGCTCTTTATCTAAAAGCCAACAACAGGGCATATGCTGCGCAGGGCATTCAAACCCAAATCAACTACCGCTTAAAAACCGGAAAAATTACCCATGAACTAGAAATCGGAATTCGGTATCACGAAGATCAGGTTGATCGCTTTCAATGGTAAG
>JBILVQ010000366.1:0-2690 GCA_044370375.1 Bacteroidia bacterium | reverse complement strand
AGCAGCGCGCAGATTGAAAAGGAATTTTGATGTTGCCCCTACCAACAGAACTGTTTTTCCGAATACCTACCGCCTACCGCCCCAATATGCCAATAAGAGCCTTCGATTCACCGATCCTTATCCATTGGTGGCAAGTGGTCCTTGGATTCATTATGAGCAAGCAAAAAAGAAAATGGAAATGTATTCTGATGAAAAAGGAATTATAAACAAAAAGAACGATCTGAGCAAAAGCCCCTATCTCGAAGTTTTTTCATGGGAAGAAATGCTTAAAAACAGCAACGATCCTTCCTTAGAAACTGCTCGCAGGATGCAGGAAGAAGGTTATCTGGATTGCTATGTTTTTATTACATGTTTTCATTTTGATTTGCTGGAGCAGTACAAAGATTTTGCCGCCAGAAATGAGCAAAAAATCAGGACTTATTTCAGGAAGTATATGGAGTGAGAAATAAATAATCCGCAACAAAAAAAAGGGGAAGTAAATCATTTACTTCCCCTTTTTTCGTTGATTTATCAATGGGTTATTGCTTCATCATTCTGGTATTGATAACCTCACCACCCTGTGTTCTCACAGAAATAATGTAGGTGCCAAAGTCAAGCTGGTCGCCTACCATTACATTGGTGTTGGTTAAAATTACCTCTTGTTGAACCAGTTTACCCGCAACATCAAATACAAGTAGTTCCGCTTGTTCGCTGATGGCACTCTTCACCATCAAAGTAGCATTTTGAGTCATCGGATTTGGATACAGGTTGATTTCAGTGTTTAACACCTCGTCAACCAATAGGCTTTGCTCTTCAGCAATTCCTTCTCTAGCTCCACTCACAAATCCAATTAAACAGATAGTTCCGTAGTTGCCTACAAAGGTATTGATGTGGGCGCGAACTCTTACGTTGTATTGGGTTCCTGCCTGAAGAGCCGGTGAAACATTGGCAGCATTTAAGGTTGCAGAAGTTTGCAAACGGGTTGCCACCAAATTTCCATTGGATGGATTCCTGAATTCAAACTCGTATTGGGTAGCCCCTGCAACCGCATCGGCAGCCATGTTGGAGTTTAACGCAAAGTTTAACTTTCCGCAATCGGCAGTTCTCAATTTAGTGTTTGGTACACCAAATACCGCCGGGTCAGGAATAATTCCAATTAAACAAACATTACCATAAGTACCTGCAGTGCTGCCGATATAAGCTCTTACCCTTACATTGTATTGAGTACCCCACTGTAAAGCAGGTGTAACGTTGCTCAAAAACAAGGTAGCGCTTGTTGAGGTTCTGGTAGCATAAACACTTCCGTTACTAGGGTTGGTGAATTCAAATTCATACTGACTTGCTCCACTAACGGTTAAGGCTACAATGCTGTTAGATAGCGTAAGGTTTACATTTCCGCAATTCATTGAGTTAAGTCTAGTACTAGGCACTCCTCCAATGGCAGGATCAATCATGGTGCTGATTAAACATACAGTGGAGAAAGTACCTCCAGTACTGCTGATGAAAGCACGTACACGCACATTGTATTGTGTACCCCACTGCAGCGCAGGACTAACAGTGCTAAGGTTTAACGAAGTACCTGTTGTAGTTTTTGTTGCAACCAATGCAGAATTACTTGGGTTTCTGAATTCCCATTCGTATTGGTTCGCTCCTGAAACAGCCACACAAGTAATGGTTCCGGTAAGTGCTAAATTAGTAGCACCACACGAAGCTGTACTTAACTGTGTATTTGGTACACCGGTAACAGCAGGGTCAGGAATGATACCAATCAAACAAACAGTTGAGTAGGTGCCGGCAAAGGTTCCATAGTAAGCTCTTACGCGCACATTGTATTGAGTACCCCACTGCAAAGCTGGAGTTACAGAACTTAAAGTGGTGAAATTGTTGGTTTGAATTTTTGTCGCAACCAAGGCATTGGTGCTAACATTTCTGAATTCAAATTCATACTGTGTAGCGCCATTTACAGCATTGGCAGTAATGGTAGAAGAAGAAAGAATGTTGTTTAATTTTCCGCAACTGGTGGTATTCAATTGGGTAGCAGGTACACCAAAAATTGCAGGATTAGGAACAAATCCAATTACGCAGGCACTTCCAAAGCTACCGGGGTTGGCACCAATGATTGGACGTACCCTAACGTTGTAATTAGTTCCCCATTGCAAAGCAGGGGTAACTGAACTAATTACCAAAGTTCTACTGGTTTGAATTCTAGTGGCAACAATGTTCACATTGGCAGCATCTCTGAATTGGAATTCGTATTGAGTAGCACCGGAAACTAAATCGGCCACAATAGAACTTTGTAAATTAAAGTTGGTTCTTCCACAATCTGAAGTTCTTATTTGTGTGCTAGGACCAGAACAAGCTTGAACGGTTACAGCAATACTGTTAGAGCTTCCGCTGCAAGTTCCGTTGTTAACGGTAACCGAATAAGTTCCGGCTTGTGAAACAGTAATGCTTTGTGTTGTTGCACCATTGCTCCAAGTGTTTCCTGAACTTGCAGATGAAGTTAATACTACTGTTTCTCCTGTACATAAAGTGGTAGAGCCACCAGCAGAAATGGTTGGTGTTGGTGAGGGATTAACATTTACGGTGATGCTGTTAGAAGTTGCAGAACAGCCTGCTCCATTCACAACAGTTACTTGGTAAGTACCCGCTGAGGTTACAGTTATATTTTGTGTTGTTGCTCCATTACTCCAAGTATTACCTGTTGCAGA
>JBILVQ010000365.1:0-2702 GCA_044370375.1 Bacteroidia bacterium | reverse complement strand
AAGGGACGAGCATCGGGGGAGCCTGCGGGAAACAGACCATCCTGATTTTTTACACGGCTGGATCCAAGGTAGCCTTGTGAAAGTCCGGCACCCCACCACAATTTCTTATAAAAAAAACGAAACAGGAGGGGCACTTCAACATAATGGAGTGTCATGGAATACGAAAAGAAGTCGCCTTTGTCTGGCCGTGAAGGGTCATAACTTCCTTTCATGAAATGAATCATTTGTAATTCAATTCTCCATTTGGCTGCCGGTTCTAAAAACAAATAAGCGCCTGCCAAAGAGCCGGGTTTATTAAAGCCCTGAAGATTATCGCCCGAGACCTGACTAAGGGCAAAGCCTGCAGTGACGCCTCCTTTGAAATTTTGTGCAGAAAGGCTGTTAAGCAGGAAGAGAAAAAAAACAAAAAAAAGAAAACGGGGCAAATTATTTTATTTTTTTCTCTTCGGCCTGAATTACTTCGTAAGTGGCGGCATTGTAAATCAAAGCCACAACATAACAATGTTTGTCATCGTAATTTGAACTGACCGTAGTGGAATAGCTTTTATCAACGGTGGTTTCAGAAGGTTGCGGGTTGGCGGCAATCAATTCACCGAAAGCACTTCCTGAAAAACTTTTGCGCAACATGTGACGGTGCACATAGGTAGTAACATGGGTAGGGCTGGCGAGGTAATTTTTTTGGTCAGAAATAACACTATCCTCCACCAAAAAAACAGCTAGTTTAACATCACCACTAAGGGCGGTGATGAATTCGGTTTTAACGGTAACATCTAATTTTCTATTGCTAGTATTATATTGTGGTTCAATGGTTAACCAAGCCTGCATGGGTTTGGCCAATTCAGCAGCCAAAATACCGGCCCAACTGGTATGTCCTTTGACGTGCCCGGAGGTAGGGTAATCAATTCTATTAATCATTCCATTAGGATTTCCAACGCCTGAAATACCAAAAAACTGATCCAGTTCATTTCCTTCCGGAGTTCTGTAATCGGCAGGATAATCAGGCAATTCAGGTATGGCAAAACCACCTGCATGAACGCCCATAACAATCAACTTCTCTTTATGAATTTCCTTCTGTTCATCGGCAACTTTAGCAGCCTTAGGACAATTCCCGCAGGTATGTCCGGTATAATCTTCCAACAATACTTTTCTAACCTTAACTACCACCGAATCCTCCTTGGCAGTATCAATCTCACCGTTGTTATTGGTTTGATAGGGAGGCTTCACCATATCGCATGAGGCGAGGCTAAAAAGGGCGAAGGCGACTAACAGAAAATTTTTCATGGCCAAAATAATGAAGTACCAAAGTTAACAAAAAACACCAATAAATGTTGCAAAAAAGGATTAATTGGAGTCGAGGAGCCAATCAAGGGCATCATTGGTTTTGGAAAAAATCCGGGTGGGATTGGGTGGTTTGTTAAAACGAATAAAGAAATTGCCCAAAAGACGGGTAGCAAGACTGGAAACCACGATGGCTTGCGCAATTAGCGGACGGGTGCTTTGTTCTGAAGCCCCTACTGCACGGGCCTCGGAGGTCAATGAAACATTATCCTCCATGGTAACAAGAGAGCGGTACTTTTGGCCACCGGTAAGGCGGATAGCGATCTCAAGGGTTTGCATTGACATGGCATGGTCAATTTCGGAACCGGCAAAAAGATGGGTATGTAAAACTCCCTTTTCAGGGAAATAGCTTACCCTGGCAAAAGACAATTCTTCCGTAAACCCCACCCCCAGTCTATCCATCAGCTATCCCTCTTTACTTTATTGTTAATCACCGGAACCGTGCGTAAATAGGCAAATATAGCCTCTGCTTCTTTATCGCTCATTAAAGAATAAGGCAACATCGGATAGCGAAGCAAACCTCCTTTGGGATTCTTGCCAAACCGAAGGGCGGCTTTAAATTCATCAGCGGACCATCTTCCGATACCATGATCAGGGTGCGGAGTAATATTGGCAGAAAAAATTTCTTTTCCATCCATTTGAAACAATTTATTACCTCCTCCCAAATAGCCCAGAGAATTAGTGGGTGTCAGCATATCCATTTTCGAAAAATCTGCTGAGTGGCAAGGATAACAATCGTAACGGGCATTCACAAGATATTCGCCAAAAACCTCTAAATTATTGGTGTCGGGAGCCTGAATGCTAACTTTAGGATACTCCATGGGTTTCCATGCCACCCTGCAAAGAAACTTGACCCAAAAAGAGGGCTCTGGTTTTTTTTGCTCCAGCGCAACCGCCTCAACCTCTTTTTTATTGCTTCTTAAAAAAGCAATGATGCTTTCCATGTCCTGATCCGACATGTGAACAAACCTTGGCATGTAAAGGGGAGCAAACTGACCGGAAGGTTTGATGCCGGTTCGTAAAAATGCAGCTATTTCGCTATTGGTCCATTTTCCTATTCCCCATTCGGGATGTGCTGTGATATTGGCAGAATAAACAGTACCAAAATCTTTTGGTGCCTCGGCCATCAACCTGCCGGCATAAGAACCATCTGCCGCCATGTGACAGGCCCCACACAACATGGTTGCCAATCGGGCACCCTCCTCCACCTTAGCACTGTCGGGCTTTACCTCAAATCCTACCTTGGGCGGATCATAACTTGGGATCCCTCCAAAGTAAACAAAAGCAATGGCCAGCAATACAATACAAACCAAAGCACCCACCAAAACAAACAAAAGCCTCCAAAACTTTTTCATTCGACCAAT
>JBILVQ010000364.1:0-2704 GCA_044370375.1 Bacteroidia bacterium | reverse complement strand
GCAGAAACGGTTATGGCATCCGTTATCTCATAAGCATTCCTGCGCGGTAATGCCACTTCATCGGAAAAGCCATTGAATTGTAAGGAGTGCGTGTTCGGACTACAATTCTGTCCAAAAGCAACACCAAAAGAGAGGGTTGCCATCAAAAGGGTAAAGAACTTTTTCATAGGTTTATTTGATTCAAAATTAATTTTTTTTTGAAAAACACCGACAAAGCCTCAAAATAAGAAGCTAAATTAACAATATTTCCCAACCTTTAGCGCTTAAAACCGTAAGAATCGGCAGAATCTACATATTTTCGTGAACCCAAATAAAAAGCCTTGATTACCCTTTTCAAAAAACACCCCTATATTTCTGCTGTTGTTGGCCTGTTGCTACTGGTCCTAATTTATGCAGGTGTAAAACCCGGAACCGATGAATCGGAAATTACCGTTGAAGTAAGCGAAGGCGATTTCGAAATCACCGTTTTTACCACCGGTGAACTCGAAGCGAAAAATTCAGTTTCTATTGATGGACCAACCACATTGCGTCAATTCAACATCTGGCAAATTAAAATCTCTGATTTAGTCCCCGAAGGTACGGTTGTGAAAAAAGGCGATTATGTAGCAGCCCTCGACAAAACAGAAGTTTCTACCAAAATAAAGGATACGGAATCTGAATTGGATAAAATTACTTCGCAGTTTATTCAGACCAAACTGGATACTACTTTGCAAATGCGACAATCGCGCGATGAACTCATCAACACGGAATATGAAGTGCAACAAAAGAAAATTGTTTTGGAACAATCGGCCTTTGAACCACCGGCCACCATCCGCCAAGCACAATTAGATGTAGAAAAAAGTGAACGCTCCCTGGCCCAATTAAAAAGAAATTACAAGGTAAAGGAAGCCCAGCTAAGTGCTAAAATGCAAGAGGTTTCGGCAACCTTAACGCAAACACAAAGAAAGTTGCAAAGCATGACCGATATCCTTAGCTCTTTGACCATTACTGCCCCTGAAGACGGCATGGTCATTTATGAAAGAGACTGGAACGGAAAAAAGAAAAAAGTAGGCGACATGGTTGGTGTTTGGGAACCAACAGTGGCCAAACTTCCCGACCTCTCAAAAATGATTACCCGTACTTACGTAAACGAAGTTGATATTCAAAAAATAAAAACAAAACAAAAAGTCAACATACAATTGGATGCCTTCCCCGAAAAAAAACTTACCGGTGTAGTAACCGAAGTTGCCAATGTGGGTGAGCAAAATCCCAAATCGGAAGCAAAAGTTTTTGAAGTGATTATTCAAATCAACGAAAAAGATACTTCTTTGCGACCTGCCATGACAACGGGCAATAAAATATTGGTAGGACAAATTCCTAAAACACTGTTCGTCCCGCTGGAAGCCATTCATAACCAAGGTGACTCTTTAAGTTATGTTTATGTGCAGCAATCTTTTGGTGCAGAAAAAAGACAGGTGTTGGTGGGCAAAACCAACGACAACCATGCACAAATTTTAAAGGGCCTCGAGAAAAAAGAAAAAGTATTTCTCTCTGTACCCAAAGAGGCTGAAAAGCTATCCATGGTTGCTCTTCCCGCAACAACAAAGAAAAAAAATACTGCAGAAAAAAAAGGCTAATCACAACAAGATGGATGTAAAAGCCTTTGTCACTTTTTTATTTTCTGAACGCACGGCCTTGAATTTTTTTATCGCCTTGGATGCTTTGATGGCGAATAAAACCCGTTCCATGTTAACAGCCTTGGGCATTATCTTTGGCGTTGCGGCTGTTATTGCCATGCTGGCCATTGGGAATGGTGCCCGACAAGAAATCCTGGACCAAATGAAATTGGTAGGCGTGAACAATGTGGTAATTTCACCGAAGTCGGTTGAAGACTTAAAAAAAGAAGCCGATAATGTGGAGGGAGAAAAAGGTACACAAAAAAAATTCACCCCCGGCCTAAGCATGAGCGATGTTAAGGCCATCAAAGAAGTGGTGCCGGGCATTGAAAAAATTAGTCCCGAAATCATTCTCGAAGTGCAGCAAATTGCGCAGGGCAAAAGCCGCAAAGGAAATTTGGTAGGCGTTGAAAATGATTTTTTCAGCATCAACAACCAGGAAATAGAAAGTGGAGCCCTCTTCAACGAACAACAGCAAATTGCAGGCGCTCAGGTTTGCATCATCGGACATAAAATAAAAACGCGGCTTTTTCCCAACACCGAGCCCTTAGGCAATTACATCAAGTGCGGTACGGTATGGTTAAAAATTATCGGGGTCACCAAAGAAAAAAATATCACCAGTGCCTCTATGAGCAGTTTGGGCATCAGAAATTATAACGAAGATGTTTATGCGCCCATTCAAACCATTTTGATTCGCTTTACGAACAGAACCCTTATCACCAAAGCCATGCTGGAAGCAGGCAACAGTCAGAATGATGATGAAGAAAGTGAGGCGCAAAACAACCAGGTGGTGAACCCCAATCAACTTGACCGCTTGGTGGTGCAAATGAATCAATCAACAGCACTCGATTCCTCATCGGCCATCATGAAACGACTATTACTAAGACGACACAATCAAGTAGAAGATGTAGTGGTTTCTGTGCCGGAACTATTGTTGAAACAACAACAAAGAACCAAAGACATATTCAATTTCGTGCTGGGTGCCATTGCCGGAATTTCGCTCTTGGTAGGAGGCATCGGTATTATGAACATTATGTTGGCCTCTGTAT
>JBILVQ010000362.1:0-2707 GCA_044370375.1 Bacteroidia bacterium | reverse complement strand
GAAACACACCAACTCAAGCGACAAGAGGTATTGCCTTTTGCCAAGGACCTTTGCAGTAAACTGGTTTATGATCCGGTAGGGAAACAACTGTTTTTTTTGGCAGGAGATGTCTTTGCTTATCGCATCAGAGCAAAAGAAGGCGAAAGGCTTTCGCGCATTATTCGCAAAGAGCAAAAAAACTTTTATGGATTGGGTATTCATCCCTACAAAAGAATCATCATGGTGAGTGACGCAAGAAATTTTGTTCAGAAGGGAGCAGTGCACCTTTATTCAATTGATGGAGGCTATATCTCTTTGGGTAATTATGAATGCGGCATGATTCCCGGTGAAATGGTTCTTCGATAAAGGAAATACATTTTAGGAAGGGAAAATCGCTTCATTGGAAAAGCAATGCTACGCTTTAGGCCTAAAATTGGTTCTTTTGCGAATTATTTATTGAAAATTTCCCTTTACAATAAAAATTTCCTATTTTTGTTTTCATGAGTTTTTGTACAAAGACGAATAAGGCAGTTTACCTTCTGGCCCTCTTGGGCTTCAATCTTTTGTTATTTTCCTGTAATCGTAAGCCCAATGCGGCCTTCGAACCTTCCACGCTAAAAGCAAAGGTAGGACAACCCATCAATTTTGTTGATCAGTCGGAAAATGCCAACCGTCACCTTTGGGAATTTGGCGATGGTATTTTGGCGCGAGATGTGAAAGCCGTTACCTACGCCTACGAAAAACCCGGAACTTATACCGCCACCTTAAAAGTTTGGAACAAAAAAGAGAAGAATGAAGCCACCACCACAAGAAGCATTGTGGTTGAACCTCCTACCAAGGATGAATTGGTTGGTACTTGGTATTATTATTTGCGCGAAGATGTGGTGAATTGGGATGGAGAGACAGACAAAAGTACCAACATCAATGAGATGGCGGTGAACCAAACCTTCTTTTTCGAACCATTGGATACTGTTTATATCAATGATTACGGGTCCAATTTATTGCTTAGAAGATATTCTTTAGGAACCGGTGAAGTAAGTATATTGGATACCAACTTAACGGTTTTGCAAAAGTATCAGATTGTGAAGTTGTATGACAATGAAATGATTTGGAAGGTAGTCTTCAACGATCACTACCGATTGCTACATTTCAAAAAGTAAATTCGGCTATTCGTCTGCTTTGCCATCCTGTTCCGGTTTCTCTCCTTCAAATCTATCTCTTATCCACGTAAAGGCTTTGGCTGCCCATTTTTTTGCCGTTCCGCCACCTTCGGCAAAGAGCCAACCGGGAATAATTCCCTGAACAAAACCAAGGGCGAAATTACTTAACTCCCGCTTAAGACTTTCCTGCATCTTAGGGGAATTTACAACCCCTTTCACGAGCAACCATACTGCATTTTCTTTAACGAACTGAAGATTGTTGGCCAGTCTTGTTTCAGTAACTTTTAATTCGGCTTTCAGACGGATTCTTTCCAGCTGAAGTTGGGTTAAAGCATCATTCCTTCTCATCTTCGTTTTTCATTAGAAGTCCAACAATCCCATTCATGATAGCATATTCTACCATTCGTTTAAAAAGAAAAAAGTACATCAGGGTTAACAAGAGAAGAATTCCTGCCATGCTAATAAAGCCTAAGGAATAATCACCGGTCATTTTACCGATATAAAGCGCTCCTGCCACCAATAAAAAAAGCAGAATGAAAAAGAAAAGAGAAAGCAGCAGAATGCCGGAAAAACTTACTGCTGAAACCTTTCCAGCTTTTTCGAAGGCATCGAGTTTTAATAATTCAGTGCGTTTTTGCGCGTAGTCTTTGAGGTCGTCTTTAATTTCCTCAAACAAATTGTTAACCGTTGGATCCGACATAGTACAGCCTTTGAATTAAACGTTAGGATTCATCGATGAAAGTTTATCTTTCACTTTGTCGGCCGCCTTTTTCAGGTCCTCGCCCATCTGCGAAGGTTTTTTGCCCGACAATAAATATCCGGCAACAAGGCCTGCGAGCGCCCCAAGCGCCATTCCGAAAACAAATTTTTTCTTACTCATATCCTTGTTATTATGAAACAAAGGTACGGTCAATTCACCAATATTGAGCATTTTTTCCGTTATTTACGAAAGGATGAATAAAGAGTGGCCCATAACCAAATTGCTCATGGCCGGTGCATTATTGATTATTGCATTGATCATCCTGTATTCTTTGTCGGAATACATTGATGCGGTATTGGGTGCTGTAATGTTTTATGTATTATGCCGACCGGCCATGTTGTACTTGATCGAGAAAAAGAAATGGTCGAGAGCTGCGGCTTCCTGGGTAATGCTTTTGATGGTGCTGATATCGGTGATTGTGCCGCTGATCATTGTTTTTAATGTTTTAACACCTCGCATTCTAGCGCTTTTAGACGACCAGTCTGCTGTAACGGCCATGCTGAGCAATGTAGAAAAACTGATTCACGACCAAACCGGGGTTGACATCATGGAAGAAAGCACCATCAGTAGAATGAAGGAAAGTCTGGTGGATTTATTATCCGGTTTCCTTGGCCAATCAATGAGTGTATTGGCCGATATTGGTGTAATGATTTTGTTTTTATATTTTTTGCTAAAAAATGTGGGGCAGTTAGAAAAAGTTCTCATTTCCTTTTTACCGATAAAGAAAACCAATATCAACCTTTTTGGTGAAGAGTTGGTTGCCCAAACCTATTCCAATGTTTTGGGAGCCCCTATTTTAGCCATTGTT
>JBILVQ010000363.1:0-2707 GCA_044370375.1 Bacteroidia bacterium | reverse complement strand
CGTTAAGGATGAAATAAAAATGCTTAGGGTTGCGGCCCGTTTAAAGGAAGTTGCTCCTATTCCTATAAAAACTACTTTTTTGGGCGCTCATGCCTATCCTGTTGCTTATAAGCAGAATCACGAGGCTTATCTTCAACAAATTATTCATGAAATGATTCCCGCCATTGCTGCTGAAGGTTTGGCCGATTATTGTGATGTTTTTTGCGACCGTGGATTTTTTTCGCAGGAAGAAACTGAAAGAATTCTTGAAGCTGGATTAAAGCATGGCTTGAAACCAAAAATTCATGCCAACGAATTGGATTATTCCGGTGGAATTCAGGCAGGAGTAAAATACAATGCGGTTTCGGTAGATCATTTGGAATGCACCGGTGATGCAGAAATTGAGGCCTTGCTCAACAGCCAGACCATGCCCACGCTTTTGCCGGGCACAGCCTTCTTTTTGCAATTGCATTATCCGCCGGCAAGGAAAATGATTGATGCCGGCTTGCCCATTGCACTGGCCAGTGATTTTAATCCCGGCTCTTGTCCCTCTTTTAACATGAAACTCATTTTAACCTTGGCATGCACCCACATGAAAATGTTGCCGTCCGAAACCATTGTTGCCGCCACCATTAATGGTGCAAGAGCCCTGGAGTTGGAAGCAAGCCATGGCAGCATTGCACGCGGTAAAGCGGCTAATTTAATCATCACCGAAGAACTTTCTTCCTATGAATGTTTGCCCTATTTTTTTGGTCAGGACTTGGTGGATTCAGTGATCATTAACGGAAAAATTTTTTCGCATGAAAAGTAAGTATTGTTTGGCCGTGCACGGAGGAGCAGGCACCATTTCTAAATCGCTGATGAATGAGGCACAGGAGACCCTTTACCGAAAAGGTCTAGAAGCAGCAGTAAGGGCCGGAATGCTTTTGCTGGAACAGGGTGGCAGCGCCCTCGATGCCGTTGAAGCTTCTGTTGTGTCGCTTGAAAATTGTGAATTGTTCAATGCCGGCAGAGGTGCAGTTTTTACCCATACCGGTGAACATGAATTGGATGCCTCCATTATGAATGGCACCGACAGAAGTACCGGTGCTGTTGCAGGTGTTAAATTAATTGCCAACCCCATTACCTTGGCGCGTGCAGTGATGGAGAAAACAGAACATGTTTTATTGTCGGCAGAAGGTGCCAAAGCTTTCGCCAAAAGCCTTGGTATTCCTGAAATGCCGCCTGAATATTTTTACACTGAACAACGTTTTCTTCAATGGCAGAATGCAATGAAGGAGGATAGAATGGTGTTAGACCACTCAGGGAATACCAACAAAATGGGGACCGTAGGAGCAGTGGCGCTCGATCAACAGGGTAATCTGGCAGCAGCCACTTCAACAGGTGGGATGACCAATAAAAAATTTGGGAGGGTAGGTGATACGCCCATCCCTGGTGCCGGTGTATGGGCCGACAACAGTACTTGTGCAGTTTCCTGTACCGGTCATGGTGAGTTTTTTATTCGTTGGGTGGTGGCCTATGATGTGGCCTGTTTAATGGAGTACAAAGGATTAAGTTTGGATGATGCCGTGAAGGTTGTGGTAAAGGATAAATTGGTAAAGGCCGGTGGAGAAGGTGGTTTAATAGCCCTTGATGTTCATGGTAATTTGGTGCTTTCTTTTAACAGTGAAGGAATGTACAGAGGCTGGGTCAAAGAAGGGGAGGACATTGCAACCGCCATTTATGCTTAGGTCATTGTCCTAATTTCTTTTTTTAGAGCATGAATGCACTCATTTTATTGCGTGGTTTGCCCGGTTCCGGAAAAACAACATTGGCCAATCTTTTATCGGAGGAGGGAAAGTATCCTGTTTTTTCGGTGGATGATTATTTTACTCATCCCGAAACAGGAGATTATCAATTTAAATTTGACGAGAATTATTTGGCCTATCAAAGTTGCGAGCGTAATACCCGATTGGCCATGGAACGCGGAGAAAAGAAGATTATATTACACAATACCTTTACGCTTGAATGGGAATTAAAACCCTATTTTGAAATGGCCTCGAAATTTTCGTATCAGGTTTTTGTGATGACCTTAGAAAACCGACATTCAGGAAAAAATGTGCACGGGGTGAGCAAAGATCAATTAGAGAAAATGGCAGCGAACTATCGGGTTGTCCTTTTTTAGGAAGCAAAATTTTGATGGCTTTTTTGCTGCTTTTTCAGGGATTAAATCGCGCGAATTCAACCCTTGCATCTGAAAAAAACGATTTCCATTCTTGTTGAATTTCGTCATACTGTTCTGTTAACTCCTCAATGGCAGGATACAATTGACTTGGTGGTTTGGTTCTTTTGCTCATTCCCTGCAAAGCCCTTTCAATGCCTGCAATTTTTGCATAGGAAAGTAGCCAGTTTTGTTCTGCCATGTATTTGAACATGTAGGCAATTCTTTCCGGCATGTATTGATGGTTTTGTCTCATCAGCGCATAGGCATTCAAGCTAAATGTTTCAAGCGATTCAACATGCAAATGTTCCCAGTTGGCAGCAAGAAAATGGTCGTAAACAACATCCACCAAAATGGGTGCGTATTTCCCGAATCGTGGCCTAAATCTTAAACCTGTATTTCTAGCTACCGGATGATGATCGGTGAAAAAATCAATGGCGCGGTGCATGAGGATTCCTCGTTGTATCTGCTCCGGATAATTTTCGTGTTGTTTTCCCTTTACGGCATCTGCAATAAAGTTACCAATCA
>JBILVQ010000114.1:0-9833 GCA_044370375.1 Bacteroidia bacterium | reverse complement strand
AGATTACTTTCAGCAAAACCTTCCCCCGCGATTAAGCAAAGAAATTCGCTTGATTAACAACGGATTCTTCTTTGCATCCTTCAACCATCAGACGGAAAGAATAGCATGCGGAAAACCTATCAAATTATTGAGTATTGGAAGTTTGGTAAACAAAAAAAATCAGGCCTATCTTATTCCAGTTGTAAAAGAATTAATCAACAAGGGCCTTGAGGTTGAATTGAATCTGCTTGGTGATGGCCCTAACAAAAAACTGCTTCAGGATTTAATTCAAAAGGAAGGACTTCAAAAATACATTCACCTAAGAGGCAATGTAAACAATGTTAGTGAATATTTGCAGCAATCGGATATTTACCTTCACCCTGCCACCTACGAACCCTTCGGACTGGCCCTTTTAGAGGCCATGGCATCTGGATTGCCGGTTGTTTGTTTAAATGGAAGGGGTAACAAAGACATAATACAACATGGTGAAAATGGGTTTATGTTTGAAAAGGAAGAACAAGAAAAATTCATCGGAGCCATCATTGAACTGGCTACGCAATTTGACGTTTATCAAAAAATTTCAGTCAGAGGTCAAAAAAGAAGTCAGGAATTCGATATGCCCGAATATATTAACAAGATTCAAACCCTTTATCAGGAAAGAAATTAAGTTAATTTTTGTTTCTGCTTTAGCCTAACTATTTTTCCAACAATACGCAGCAAAAATCAAGACTTTGATGCAAGAAGCGAAGCTATGTCCTTCGCGTGTTGGGTGTAATTGGTATGAGAAGAAAAATTTTCTTTCCACAGCCGGTAAGCATTTTTTCTAAGCTCAAGATATTCCTTCTCGTCTAATTGCATAAAACGCAGAAATTGATGAGAAAGATAATTAGGGGTCAAATTGCTCTGCAAATGAAATCCATTGATCCCATCCTGAATAATTTCTCCAACCCCGCCTACGAGGGTTCCAAGGAGCGGAATGCCAAAACAAGAGGCTTCCATCATGGAAATAGGAATGCCTTCACTGGCACTTACATTGATAAAAAAGTGAACATAATTGTTTCTGAAAAAATCAAAAATCTCCTCCTTTGGGGTATTTCCTCTTAAGTCGATTTCAATATTCTTTTTGTTCAATTGCACTTCCTTCACAAGCGTCAAAAAGTCGCCTGCGTAATCTGAATCTATATTTTGGGCACCACCAAAATGGACCCATTTTACGCGGCAATCGGCGGGTAAAAATGAGAGCGCCTTGGCAATTAAATCAACCCTTTTATTGGCAAGAATCCAGGAGGTAGATACAATGGTGAAAGGATTCATCGGTCGAAAAGTAAGATCTGGATCACCCGCAGGGGCAATACCCAAATGAGACAAAGCAAGCTTGTTCCATAAATTAGGATTTCGTCCTAAAACTTTTTGTTTAAAATAATTTAATCCGTTCGCTGAGATAAAAAACAATCGATCAATCTTCTCTGCCATAAAGCCTCTGAATGGCAAATAACCGTATTCTCCGCGTTCGAAATATAAATCATAGCCATGCAACCTGGAAATAAGTTTAAGTTGATATTTCTCTTTTAAGGAGCAGGCTGCGAGCATAGATTCGAGCATGAAATAAGAGTAAACCATAACCTGATTCCCCTGAAAGGATTGTAATTTCTCTTCCAAGAAATCGCGGTAGGCAAGGGATCTTGCATAATACTTAAAAATACTTTTCAGCTTGCCCAGGTTCCATTTTCCGGAACCTCCTCTTGAAACAAAAGAAACTTCTTTTCTAAAGAGCCCTGAAAAAAGAAGCGGGATAGAACGAAAATAATGTGCAATGCCAATGGCAGGACGAAACCTAAGCGTTGTGGCATTGGGCGGAGTGGGCCTTGGAAGGGAATCATCCTGATTCAAACTAACAATAATTACCTTATCGAATTGAGGAGCCCAAAGATTTACTTCCTCATCAACATAAGAATCAGCATAATGAAAGGGATAATTTATTGAGAAAAAAATAGCAATGTTCTGAGGATGGCTTTTGCTCATGTCAAAAAAAATTATTCTCCTTTAGCACGTTGCCTTACTGCCTCAAACAAAAACACACCGGCGGCCACCGAAACATTCAGAGAACCTGTTGTTCCACTCATAGGGATCTTACCCAACTGATCGGCTATTCTGATTACTTCAGGCGAAATTCCTGTTTGCTCATTGCCCATGATGATGGCAAGAGGTAATTTGAAATCACAATGAAATAGATCACGATTGCCTTTTTCTGTACAAGCGATAAGCTGAATTCCACTCTGGCGCAAATAATGAAGGGAAATTTTCAAATTCCGCACCCTGCAAACAGGTATTTTCATCAAGGCACCTGCGGAAGTCTTAATGGCATCTCCATTGATTTCGGCACTGCCTTTTTCAGGAACAATTAGCGCGTGTGCGCCTGCACATTCTGCAGAACGGGCAATGGCACCCATATTTCTGACATCGGTTATTTGGTCCAAAACCACCAATAAAGGCACCTCTCCCCTTTCAAAAATCGCTGGAATTATATCCTCGAGTTGATGAAATTCCATTTGGCTGATAAACGCAATTACGCCTTGATGGTTGGCTGCACTCAATTTATTGAGTCGAACCACAGGCACCATTTGCACCGGAATTCCGGATTCATTGGCCAGTTGTCTCAACTCAGCAAGACCTTCACCACTTGCGCCTTGTTGCAACAATAATTTAGAAACGGATTTACCTGCCTTGATGGCCGAAATAACGGGATGTATTCCAAATAAAATATCCTTCTTCGCGTACCCGGTTGAATTTGTCATGGTTTGTCGTTAAATACTCTTCCCTGCCTCCAAGTGTCAACACTTTTGTACCACTCATCTTTAAACATTTCAGACCGGGAAAGCATAAAATCATTGTCTGAAAAGGGGTTAATAACTCTAACAAAAGAAAAAGATAAGGAACGATAACTTTTTTCTTCACCGTAAATCCAGGTTTCACCATTGGCTTCGCGATAAATGGCATTGGGTTCACCAAATACAGTAAAGATGAGGCCACGATCAGATTTCCAGCCTTCAACATGCGAAGAAAAATTGTTGTTGGCATGTTGAGCACGGTTGTAATAAGACCGAACCAATTGTCGGGCCCTTTCATTGCTACCTGCATTGCGAAGCCAAAAATCATCGAAGGCCTTTTTCTTGTGAGCAGCATACAAAACATCTTCAAACTCTTGCCTTGTGGTTAAATATCGCATCATAGGAATCATTTGCTCCACGGATATTATTTTTGGAAAACTATCATCATCTCTTCTATAAACGGTAAAACCGTCACGCAACGTTGTATCATTCTGAAAATGATAAATACCGCGGGTACTGAAGGAAAATCTTAAAAGTGAATCGGCACCAACTGTCATTGAAAAAAGACTATCAGGAGCAAACACAAAAGGCTTATTACTTCCCGAAGAGAAGGGAGGTGGTGGAAGAGGAAATTCTCTGCGATAATATCTTACCCAAACCTTATCGGTCGGTTTCCATCCCTTCATTTTTAAGGCACAAGATTCTTTATTTCTAATGTAATTTCTGAACAAGGGATTGCTTCCGGTGGAATCGAACAAAAGAAAATTTTGACGAACCTGATCAGAGGATTTATCAACCTTTAAAACAAAATTTTCGGTGTAAGAGCGATTATTATCGGTAACAGAAAGGTAAACAAAACCCATCTGGCCCAAGGGATTCTTTATGCGAAATTTCCCTATCAAACTAAAATTTCCCTCCTTGAATTGTTCATCCACCAACCGAACACTGCCGGAATCAATGACTTGTTTTGAATCAAGATCGGGAAGAAGTTGATACCGGATACTTAAATGTGCCTCATAAAGTCCCCTGTCCATGCTTTTGGCATATAATAATGGGGAAGTATTGATGGAAAAGTAAACATCGGAAGAATCTGAAGAAACGTGATGCATAGTAAAGGTAACACCACCATCTGCCACCATTTTCACCCTGGAACCACTTGATGAATTACTTTGCAAAGCAGCAGGTGAATTACAGGCAATAAAACCCGCAAAGACAATCAATGGTAAAAGGAGAATGGAAAAAAGACCCTTGCTTTTTGATGAAATCATATCGCTCAAAATTAAGGAAAATTTTTTACCCATTAGAAAGTGCTCACAATTCCGAAATGTACCTTAGCGGCTCTGAAAGAAACAGCATTGTTTAATTGTTTACCAAGGGCGTAGGTGAGTGAAAAAATACCCGGTTTGGTTTCGAAATTTATCCCAATTCCGAAACCGGTTGGTTCATCTTTTATGTATTTATCCACCAAGGCCAATTCATAAAAAGCCTGATTCACAAAACCGAACAGAAACGAACTTTTATCTAATAAAAACCGCCATTCTACATTTCCCATTGCATAAGTACTGGCGTAAATACTTTCTTCATCAAAACCTCTTAAAGAGTTTAACCCACCCATCAGCAGGGCCTCATTAAAAAAAATTCTGTTCCCTGAAAACGATGCAGCTCGCAGGCCCAGGAGCAAAACATTTCTGTTAGAAACCCTGAAATACCTTTCCATGTTCAATTCCAAATTAATTTGAATGGTTTCCAGGTTGGTGGAATCAATACCGTTAGTCTGATTAGCGAAGCCAACTGTTTTCTTTACTTTTCTATTTCCAAAAGAACCTGAGACTAATAATCTACCGCCTTTTTTAGGCGTCAACCGGTTATCGGTACCATCCAGCCGCATCATCAAACCGTATGAATCAATGCGCACCGACCCTAAACCTCCGATAACATCATTTCCGGTAACGGTTCTATCGGATACGATGGAATTGTTGCGATTTTTATAAAAAACCTTCACGGTATTGGTTCCTCCTAAAAAATAGTTGATACCAAGCTCCTGATTTACATCAGTAAATAAGGTATCACGCTGAAAAACACGAAGGTTATATTCAGCCCCGAAAGGGGATTTTAAAACAAATGGGAAAGCAAACCTTCCCTTTAAGTCACGGGTGCGATTTGGCAATCCACGCCAATCTAAATCCAGTAATTCACCTTTGCCCAAGGTGTTTACCAATTTGATTTTAATCTGACCCAAAAACGATAATTTACCTGTTTCTTCGTCTGGTAAAAACCCTAGGTAACCGTCAATTTGATTAGCTTTAACAGGGTCTAAAACATATACAAGCTTTGAGTATTTTTTTGTAAAAACAACTTGAAAAGGAGTTCTTTCCTTTAGAAAATCCAATTGCTTTAGGGCCTTGCCGGTTCGTTTAATCTTATCTTCATTGTAAATTTGGCCGGGTCTAATTCTGATGGTATTGTAGAAAAAAGACCTTGAAATTTTCGCATTTCCCTTAATGATAATACTATCAATTTTTACCGGTTGATTCGTCTTTGCATAAAATTTTCCCAGCCACCTGCCTTCTTTTACCTGCAGACTGTCGAAACCACATTCTGCAAAAGGATAACCATTGTTTTCTGCCCATGTTAAAAACTGGTTGGCAGCAAGAGCATATTTTTTAAGACTCTTTTTCGCGGGTTTGCCAGAAGGCCAACCTGCTCCTGAGGCTTTTAAGAAAAATTGGGTTGAATCGTTTATTGGCTGAATATCAATTCCATCAAATTTCTTTCCGGGCAAGAAACATAAAAACAAAGAATCTTTAAGTTGACTTTCAAAACTTGCTTCCAGGTATCCTTCTTCCCAAAATGTGTTCAAAATTTTTCTTTGTGCGTTCTGCAAACTCAAACTATCGGTAATGTTTATTTTTACAGGAAACTTCAGCGGCAGTTTTAGGTTACTAGCGGAAGGATCGAAACAACCCCTGATTTGGATAGTTTTATCCTGCGCAATGGCGTTTTTCAAACCACAGAAAAGCAATAAAAGACAGAATATATTTTTCAGGAAAGCTGCCAATCAATCGGGGTTAAATGGTTCTTTTGTAGATAGGTATTGGTTTGGGAAAAATGCCCGCATCCAATAAATCCCCGATGGGCTGATAAAGGTGAGGGATGTGCGCTCTCCAGCACCAAATGCTTGTCTTTGTTAATAAAGGCTGCCTTAGAACGGGCGAAATTTCCCCAAAGCAAAAAAACAAGATGCGGAAAAGAATTGTTTAAATAACGAATTACACTGTCTGTAAATTGTTCCCAACCTTTGTTTTGATGCGAACCTGCCAAATCCTTTTGCACGGTAAGGGTAGCATTGAGCAAAAGAACACCTTGTTTCGCCCAATGGGTTAAGTCACCGTGGGCGGGACTTGTTAAGCTTAAATCACGTTGCATTTCTGCAAAAATATTTCTTAAAGAAGGAGGAATTTTTACTCCGCGTGCCACGGAAAAGGCCAAACCATTGGCTTCGCCATCGCCATGGTAGGGATCCTGACCTAAAATTACCACTTTGACCCGATCTGGGGGACAAAGATTAAGGGCATTAAAAATATCTGGAAAGGGAGGAAAAATTGCTTGCTTGCGATATTCTTCCTGTAAAAATGCCTCTAAAAAGAGAAATTCGGGGGAAGAAATTTCTTTTTGCAAAGATTCCTTCCATTTAACACCAAGATAATCAACCAGTTGAAACATAGGACAAGCGGATAAGGGTGGAAAGTTTTGAATTATTTGGAGAATACCATTATTTTTGTCAAAAGTCTAAATTAATTTCAAGCATTTCATTGTGGTTCTAAAATCGAAGGTTTCCGTGTTGATGGTCTTAATGATCATAACCGCTGCGGTGTTGTTTTCTTCTTGTAAAACCCATGAGCGTTGTCCGGCATACGGTAAACAAAATACTCCTCCAACCATCCATAAAGGGGTATAAATAAAGAAGTTCTTTCGCTGTTTCATCTTTTGTCTGGCAAATACTGCCACAACTGTTAATCCTATTCTTTCTTCTTCCGATTTTCTTTGATCATAAAGAAAACCGTTTTGTCCTCTGGGCAATCTTCAACATAAACTTATTGATAATGAAAGTTTACATTTTGATAAATATCAGGATGCAAGCTTTTGGCTACAGGACAGGTTAAAGCTGCGTTTTCAAGAATCTTTTTTTCCTTTTCGGCATACGCAATGGCGGGAAACCAAAAGTGAATTTCAATTTCAATAACCCTTCTTGGATCCGATGCCATTTTTTTGGTCACGGTAACCCTTGTATCTTCCAAATGAATTTGGTGCGTGTTGGCGGCTATTCCCATAATCGTGAGCATACAACAAGCCAGTGAAGTACTCAATAAATCCGTTGGAGAAAAAGCCTCACCCTTTCCTTGGTTGTCTAATGGAGCATCCGTAATGATTACATTTCCCGAACCAACATGCTGGGCAGAGGTTCTAAGATTTCCTTTGTAAAAAATTTCAGCGGTGATCATAACAAAAATTGAAATTTGGTGTTTATCAGTTATCTTTGAAGGGTCAAAGGTAATAATGCGCTATAACTTTTATCAACCATCAAAATTAATCAGCATTTGCAGGGTCTTCGCTTCCCTGTTAATGCTATTTAGTTCTCCTGTCAGTGCTCAGGACGCACCTTCCGGTGATGATCCTACCCTACTCCTTACCAAGGAAAGGACCTTTGGCCTTTTGATTCACACAAGAGGCTGGGGCTTTAATTTCAGGAAGGGCAACCATCTAACAGGGACATTGAAACGGGTGATGGATTTTGAATTTGCTACGCTTCGGCATCCTAAGGAAATTAGAAGTCAAAATCAACTTGTGGATGGATCAAGAAGTTATTTTTTCGGAAAATTAAATAGTGTTGGATTGTTAAGGATTGGCTATGGCTTGCAAAAAGAAAAGTTTGGAAAATTTTTGCAAGGAGCTGTGGAGGTACGTTTTGTTGGTTTTTTAGGAGGTGTGATTGCTCTTGCAAAACCTGTGTTTCTGGAGGTAAATTACCGAAACACTACCTTGCCGCAAACAGAACGATATGACCCAGACAAGCACACTCAGGATAACATTGTGGGCCGCTCGCCATTTTTAAGAGGTATAGGCAAAACAACTCCTTATTTTGGTGCCTACGGAAAATTCGGTTTGAATTTTGAATATGCCCGTGGCGAAACCAGCATTAAATCAATTGAAACCGGAATTGCTCTGGACTTTGTGCCATCAGGTATTCCCATGATGGCCTTTAATACAGATGAAATTTTGATTCCAACCTTCTATGTTAACATTGCAATAGGAAAGAAATGGAACTAAGCGAAAACCCCGTTGTGGAGGGAATGGTTTTGAAAGCCAGAAAGCCCGATTGGTTAAGGGTAAAATTACCAACAGGTAAAGAATATGCCGAGGTAAGGAAAATTGTTTCCTCTCATAAATTACATACCATCTGCGAAAGCGGAAATTGTCCCAATATGGGAGAATGCTGGGGGGCAGGAACAGCCACATTTATGATTCTTGGAAATATCTGTACACGGTCCTGTGGATTTTGTGCGGTGGCTACCGGCAGACCATTACCCGTTGATATGGAAGAACCCTATCGGGTAGCGAATTCTGTGAAGTTAATGAAGGTAAAACATTGTGTGATCACCTCTGTTGACCGCGATGAACTTAAAGACGGAGGATCAGAAATATGGGCTGCCACTATCCTTGCCATTCGTGATTTAAGTCCTGAAACTACGCTGGAGACCCTTATTCCCGATTTCAAGGGTGAATGGCATAATCTGCAGAACATTATTAATGTGAGGCCCGAAATAGTTTCACACAACATTGAAACGGTTGAAAGACTCACAAAAAAAGTGCGCATTCAAGCAAAATATCACCGCAGTTTGGAAGTGTTAAAAAGGCTAAAAGATGCTAACTTAAAAACAAAATCGGGCATGATGTTGGGTTTGGGTGAAACCGAAAATGAGGTGTTGCAAAGCATGGATGACCTGCGAAATGTTGGGGTTGATATTTTAACCCTGGGTCAGTACTTGCAGCCAACGCCCAAACATTTGCCGGTGGTTGAGTTTATACACCCGGATAAATTCAGCTTCTTTAAAGAACAAGGACTAAAAAAAGGTTTTAGGTTTGTTGAAAGCGGACCGTTGGTTCGATCCTCTTATCATGCCGAAAAACACCTTTTTTAAATAAAAAAACTTATTCGTACCTTCGGAACGTAAAAAATTAACGATTTCAGTTTTCACAATGAAAAACAAACAAATCAGCCTTCTCGGAATCGCAGGTGTGGTTCTATTCTCAGCCTTTACTTTCTTTAACAACCAAAAACTTTACACTCCCCGTGAATCAGGTAAAGGTTTATCGGTTCCAAAGCAAAGAACCATTGCAGAAGCAGCCAAGTATTATTTTATGCTGCGTAGAAATCAGGTAACCAACACCATCCCTGAAGAAGCAATGCTTCAGGCAAAAATGGAAGTTGAAGCCGCTTCACGCAGCCGAGCCGCGGTTTTAGGGTTAAACTGGATTGAGATGGGGCCCGATAATGTTGGCGGAAGAACAAGAGCCATCCTGATTGATTATGTTCACGATCCAAGTGGTAATACCATTTTTGCAGGTGGTGTGGCCGGTGGATTATGGAAATCTACAACAGCAGGAGCCTATTGGACACTGGTCAGCGACCAATGGGAAAACATTTCTGTAGTTAGTATTGCGCAATCTCCTTCCGGAAGAATTTACGTTGGAACGGGTGAATACCTTCTTGCGGTGCGTGGAACCCCCGGTACAGGGAATTCTTCCTGCATTGGCGGTGGTATTTGGGCTTCAGATGATGGAAGCTCTTTCAGTCAATTGGCTTCAACTGATCCAACACCTTCCAATGCCAATGGTAATAACAACAATACCTTTAATGGAGATTGGTCTTATGTTTATAGTTTAGCTGCTTCGCCAAACAGTAATCGAATTTACGCAGGAACAAGAAGAGGAATGAGAATTAGTGATGACAATGGTACTACTTGG
>JBILVQ010000113.1:0-9913 GCA_044370375.1 Bacteroidia bacterium | reverse complement strand
TGGATTTTTTTTTGCCCAATGCATGGCAATGTTTGCTCCCATGGAATGCCCCACCACTAGAATATCTTTCAATTTGAGGTGCTCAATAAATTGATTAAGAAAGTTTATGGATTCCTGGAAAGAAAATGCGGAGTTGTTTGAATTTTTTTTGCCGAAGCCGGGCAAATCAGGTGCAAACAGGGTTGCGTTGGGAAAATCTTTTTCGAACAAGGGAAAGAAGGCTTGCTTGCTGCATGCATTTCCATGAAGCAGAAGAATGGATTGCTTTCCGCTTCCTTGTTTTAAGTAATGAAATGTTGAATCTTTTATTTCTTCTGCAGGCATAAAAAAAATGCCGGCTTATAACCGGCATTTTCAAAGATAGGAATTTTAATTTAATCGCGTTTTTTTAACCAGTTGAAAACGGCCGGGGCCAATTCCTTTTGGGATTTCCCGCCTACGAAAACCCCGATGTGACCACCCTGAAATTTATACAACTCCTTGTCCTTTGAACCTACGTGATCGTTCAAGGGGATGGTTGCACTTGGTGGTACCAAATGGTCTTCGGTGGCATAAATATTCAACAAAGGCATGGTGATGTTTTTTAGATCGACTTTTTTTCCACCAATACTTAATTTTCCTTTGATAAGTTTGTTGCACTGATATAGTTCTTTCATGAACTGTCGAAAGCATTCACCCGCTTGATCAGGACTATCGGCAATCCATTTTTCCATGCGAAGGAAGTTCATCAATTTATCTTTGTCTTCAAGTGAATTTATAAGACCTGAATTTTTTTGAACCTTCATCATGGGTTTCAATAATTCAAAACCGGTATTTAAGAAATCACCGGGAATTAATCCATTGTTGCCTTCTACAAGGGCATCAAAATCCATGTCTTTTGCCCAACGAAAAAGTAAGCCGTCATTTACGCTGAAATCGATAGGGGTTACCATGGTTACCAGATTCTTTACTTTTTCGGGGTGCAAAGCAGAATAGATGGTACTTAAAGTTCCTCCCTGACAAATGCTCATCAGGTTGATTTTATCGGACTTTTCTTCCTTGCGGATAAAGTCAACACAATGATTGATGTAGCCATTGATGTAATCTTCCATGTCGAGATAGCGATCCGGACGGGTTGGATAACCCCAATCAATCAGATAAATATCGAGTCCTAGATCGAGCAGATTTTTGATATAACTTCTGTCGGGTTGAAGGTCCAGCATCTGATAACGATTTACCAGCGCATAAACAATAAGTACAGGTGTTTTTACGGTTGCAGGAGTGCTTCTTTTGTAATGAAAAAGTTTGAGTTTATTTTCAGAATAAACCAAATCTTTGGGAGTGGTTCCAATTTCAACTTCCCCGATTTGAGAAAAGGTTTCAAAACCTTTCATTAATTTGGCAGAGGTATCTGCCATTTCTTTGAGTATTTCTGCTGAATTAAATTTCATAACACTAAAAAAAAGGGGAGGTCTTTTAAGACCTCCCCGGGTTATTATTTTGCTGATTTTTTCGCTTTAGGGGCGCTTGGTGCAGGAGTATCTACTCCTTCGTAAAGAGCCAATTGATCCTGAAGCCCTCGAACCATTTTTCTTAGGTCCTGCACATTTCTGTAAAGCTCATCCATTTCGGAACGAAATACCAAAGGAAGATTTGAAAAAGATTGTTCGAATTGATTTTCCATGTCTTTTTTCAATCCCATGCCCAAGGCCATTACTTCAGCTTTTAAGGCAGAGTAATCGTCAGAGCCAAACATTTCGGTAAATGTTTTTTCGTTGGTGCTTACCCAATGAGAGAAGAATTTTTGGAAAGAAGTGATTTCTTTTTGGTTTTGAAATTCTTCCATTACCACTTTCATGCTATCCTCAAGGGCCTTATTGCCTGTAGAATAAACAAGATATTGCAATTGGTTTTGCTTGATCATATATACAGCCATTTTATCCATGGTGTCAAGCATTTCTTGCATTCTTTCCTTTTCCTTGCCAGGGCTCATCATTTTCATGAAAGGATCCATGATTTTGCTGTAGGTTTGATTAACCTGAGAGTAAATGGACATCATTTTTCCCATATCGCCGGAAAGCATATCGGGATAATTTTTCATGGTTTCTTGCAAAGCTTCCCATGCAGAACGGTTAGCATCCTGATTCATGTGGAAATATTCATGAACCATCTTTACATAATGATTGAAGGTTTCCTTCACATCCTGATGAGGGAACATGGAAGAGAACATGGTTTCCATGATGTTTTTGTATTGCTCAGGCTGAATAAAGGCGTTCATTTTCGTCCAATCCATGGTGCCGCTTTGCATGGCATTCATAAATGGCTGATAAAAAGATTGCATTTGCTGTACCAAAGCCTGGGTTGAAAACATATTCATGAAAGAATCCTTATGGGTACCGGGATTCATCATTTTACCTAAATTTTCGAAAGATTGTTGTAACGTTGAATTCCAAGAATTCATCATTGGATTGCCAACATTGCCCATTTGCATGAAAGGGTTGTTGTTTTGAAAATTAGAGCTCATCCAACTTTGAATCAATTGCTGATTGAAATCAGTGATTTTTTTCACCGAATCCATTTGTTGGTTGTACCAGTTTTGAAAAAAATCATTCATTGAACCGTTTTTATCATGACCATTGGAAGCTGTTGTTTCCGTAGCATGATCAGCGGTTTCGTTGGTGGCTTTTCTAAAAATGTTCATTTGGTTGGAAAGCCATTTTTTGTAAAGCTCAGAATTGTTCTCCAGGCCTTTGCCACTGAAAATATTCTTTTGAGCGCTGTTGGCTGTTTCCATCCAGTTTTGAACGGTTTCTTTTGATGCATCCACCATGGATTCCATCATTTCTTTTGAGTTTTTCATAGGATTTGGTACCTGTTTAATTTGGCCGCAAAGGTACGCTTTATTTTTACTTATTTACCGAAAATGATAAATAAATTATTTATCCCCCTGTTTAATTATCAATTAATTGTTATTCAGTAGGTTATAAAATTATTTTGGTCTGGTTTTTGATAGCCGTCAGCCTGCTTAGTGTTTTGTTAACCTTTTGATAAGGTCATTTTTTTGAAAACTCACCTTGTTTTTTTCTTAAATTTTAAACATTTACCTCGTAAACATCCGTTTTATTCCTTATAATATTTCTTACTGTAAATCCTCCTTCCTCCGGTATTTCCTCTATAAGTTGAAACACATGACATTTTTTGGGTAGAGCTCCAAAAATCAAAGTAAAACTATACGTTTTATGCGCTGTTACCTTTGTCCAATGCGGATAGATACTGATGTTTTCTGCATGCAATAATTTGTTTCTTTTTCCCGTAGCACCACAAATTAAAAAGGTGGAAGGCCATATTCTAATATAACTTTCTGTTCGACTGTTGAAGTGACAATGAACAATCGTTTGTCCTTGTTCTTCTTGGCTTACCTTAACAATTTTTCGTGTCTTTCTTTTGATGAGAATATCCATGCATTTTTCTTTGCCAACAAAAGTACCACTACTTTAAGGAATCTAATGCAAAAAGAATCAGAATTCGGCCAGATAAATTCTTTTGCCATGGCCAACCAACATTAACTTCTTGCTTGAAATTACTTCAACATCGTAAATGCTAAAGGCTTGAGGCAGTTTAATCGATTTCCATTCCTCTTGTAAGGGGTTAAAAATGGAAATGCTGCCGTTTCGGCAAATACCAATTAAAGATTTGCCAAAGGGCTGAAGACTCCAGATGCAACCACTTTCCTTGACTCCAATTCGTTTTTTTTCAGGAGCAATCCATCCTATTAATCCATCTTCTTTGTAGTGTCTGTTTTTTGATCCGCAAAAAACCAGTGTGTCCTGAAAAACTACTACATCGTGCACCAATCCACGAATGCTTTTTCCTCTTTTCCATTTTTTTCCATCCTTACTTTTTAAGAATCTACTGCTAATTCCGTTGAAAAGAACAGCCTGATATTCTCCCTTGTATTGGGTGCTTACCGAGAAGACGAATTTTCTGAAACTACCCCATACTTTTTTAATCGTACTGAAGCCGGTGTCGCTAAGGGCAATAAAGCCATTGGGTATTTTTTTTTTGCCTTTTGCTATGGCTTTGGTTCCGCCACAAAGGATAATTTTGCCATCATCGGTTATAGTAAAATCATAGAAACATCGGTTTTTGAAGTTTTCAAATTCTTTGATCTTCCAGCATTTATTTTTCAGGTCGTAGCGATATAATCCTCCATTATCATCCGATAAAAAAACAAAGTCGTTCCAACGGACAATTTTTAACAAGTGCTGACCTTGTGGCGCAAAGTTGAGGGAGGATATATTTCCAAGCGTATCTATTTTTTTTAATATTCCATATTCACCGCAAATCCAATATTCGTTATCTGCAATTTTTTCTATGTGATAAAAACTGCTATCCGCATAATCCCCCTGCGAAAGAATTTTAAAATTTTGAGCAAATGCCCCAAAACAATAAAACAGAATAATTGTGAACAGAAATAATGTTTTCATTCATCTTTTATTTTTTGTGTCCGGCATTTTCAAGATAATTTTTGTACATGATCAATGCCCTTAAAACCAGAGCAGTGGTATAGGCATCCGATTTCCAGAATAATCCGGTGCGAACTACCGTTCCTCCTGAGAACATCACTCCGCCTTTCCAAGAAACCTGTTGTCCATCTTTTCGCGAATTGTTTAACAAATATACAACGGCATTTTTTATTTCCTTTTCCATGTTTTGTATCTGAGGCCGATGGAACAACAACAAACAATTTAGCGCATAAGCTGTGGATTGTATGGGGTCACCATGGTTAATATGTGGTGCAGATTTCCAACTGCCGTTTTTTCGTTGCTTTTTCAATAAATAGTTGGTTAGAATTGGTTTGCATTTTTCAAGTTCTATAACACCTGAGTCATAAGCATTGGCAACCGCATAGGACAATTGAAACCTGTTAGGGTAATAGGTGGCCACCCTGTCGAATTTTTGTTGTTCGCACTTTTTTATCAAATACTGAACTGCATCAGCGTAACCAAGAGCATCCGTTTCTCCATGCAAAGCCAGGGTGGAAAGTATGTTAGCGTTTACCACGGCATCAAGGTCATTGCTTCCATAAGGCAAATAGGGCTTGTAAGCAAAAGGGTAGCACTCACTAAATGGCAAATAAAAGGTTGCATTGTGAAAGGCTACTTTGGCAATATCCCATTTTTTAAATGCAAATTCTTTGGCATGCCAAGTAAGGTAAGCACCAGAGTTTTCATCTTCTCTAGATTCATTTATAAAATTATACCAATGCCTGTTTTTTCTGTTCAAGTCTCTGTATTCATCAAAAAGTGGGGCAATTTTCTTTTCCGGGTAGGTTCGGGTACTATCTATTTTTTTCCAAAGGATTTGCGCAGTATAGGCCAGACCTGTATCATCAGCATCTTCAACCACATTGGCGGCTTTGTTTATATATTTCGAACGTAATTTAAATTGTGTTGGCCTTCTTACCGGAACCTTCGGAAACAAGGTGTCTCCTCTGAATAGTTTTTTATTGGGAGGCAGCAAATTCCAAAAATTATATCGGTCACCGTTTTTATATTGTTGAAGCAATTGAAAAGCAGGGCTCAGCAAGGCCGGAATTGCCTGATAGGCATTGTTTTCAAGATAGATTTTTGCCAATATATTATGCGTGGAGGCAACAGAGAAACAATTCGAATCCATTGCTTTTCTTCGGCCTCCAAGCAAAAAGAATCCGTGTTGCATAACCATTTCGGTTGGCCATTCTCCGGCATATTGTTTCCCTTCGATGCTTTCTTTGATTTGTATCTGTGCAAGATATTCTAATCCACCGGCAATAGTTGAACTCAATTCTTTTATTAAAGAGTCTTTTTCCGAAGTAACATCTTGTAATCCGGCATGTGTTGATTGGCCATTCAAAATACAAAAGAGAAAAATTACATTCCGGAAAATGAATTTTTTCTTTCGAAGAAAAATGAGCCGATGATGTATTTGAAAATGGGTGAACACCTTGGAAACCTTGGTCAATAGTAGAAATTAATTTCTTGATTAAAAAATTATCCTTGCTTTGAAAAGATTGCCCGCTTTTACGGCAAAAAAAAATAATTGGTCTATACTGTTTGCAAAATTCTAAATTTGCGTACAAATCAAATCATGAGCAAGAAAATTAACAAACAGGACGCACTCGATTATCATGCGCAAGGTAGGCCGGGCAAGATCGAGGTGATTCCCACTAAACCCTATAATTCTCAGCGCGATTTATCTTTGGCATATTCTCCGGGTGTTGCCGAACCCTGTCGAGAGATAGCCGATAATCCCGATGATGTTTACAAATATACCTCAAAAGGAAACCTGGTGGCGGTAATTTCGAATGGCACTGCTGTTTTAGGTCTGGGCAACATTGGTCCGGAAGCCTCCAAACCGGTAATGGAAGGAAAAGGTTTGCTGTTTAAAATTTATGCAGATATTGATGTGTTTGATATTGAGGTAGACGCACCGGGCATTGATGATTTTGTGAAAGCAGTAAAAGCCATTGCGCCTACTTTTGGTGGAATAAATTTGGAAGATATTAAGGCCCCGGAGTGTTTTGAAATAGAACGCAGATTGAAGGAGGAACTACAGATTCCGGTAATGCATGACGATCAACATGGCACGGCTATTATTACAGGTGCTGCCTTGCTCAATGCCTTGGAATTAGTCAATAAAAAAATTGAAGAGGTTAGAATTGTGGTGAATGGGGCCGGGGCCTCAGCCATTAGTTGTACCAAGCTTTACCTCTCTCTTGGAGCAAGGTTAGAGAATATTGTGATGTGTGATAGTAGCGGGGTAATCAGAAAAGACCGCGAAGGCTTGGATGAAATAAAATCTTTTTTCGCAACTTCATTGAACTTAAACACCCTTCAAGAAGCCATGGCTGGGGCTGATGTTTTCTTGGGTCTTTCTAAAGGGAATGTTGTAAGCAAAGAGATGGTTCAATCCATGGCTTCCCATCCAATTGTTTTTGCTTTAGCGAACCCCGACCCTGAAATAAGCTACGAGGAAGCCATTAATGCGCGTCCCGATGTTATTGTCGCAACCGGACGTTCTGATCATCCCAATCAAGTGAATAATGTCATCGGCTTCCCCTATATTTTCAGGGGCGCATTGGATGTTCGAGCAAAAACCATCAATGAAGCCATGAAATTGGCGGCCGTGAAAGCTATTGCCCGTTTAGCCAAAGAGGTGGTTCCCGAAAATGTTTTGTTGGCCTACAATGACCGCAACCTTGCTTTTGGTAGAAATTACATTATTCCCAAACCCGTTGATGCTCGGTTGATTTATACGGTTGCACCTGCCGTGGCAAGGGCGGCCATAGAATCCGGTGTGGCCAGAATTGTAATCAACGATTGGGAAGCTTACGAGAATGAACTGATTAATCGTTTGGGTCTTGACAATAAACTGATGAAAAATATCACCATCAGGGCTCGTCAAAATCCGCAAAGGGTGGTGTTTGCAGAAGCCGATCACTATAAAATTCTGAAAGCAGCTCAATTGGTAAAGGACGAAGGGATTGCCGAGCCAATTTTGCTGGGCGATAAAATTGTAATTGAAAATCTTATTCGTGAAAATCATCTTGAACTGGAAGGAATTCCCATCATTGACATCCGCTCACCTGAAATGGAGCGAAAAAGGGATGAGTTTGGCGAGATTTTTTTCAACAAGCGCAAAAGGAGGGGTTATACTTCTTTTGAGGCTAAAAAGGTAATGCTTGAAAGAAATTATTTTGGAGCCATGATGGTTGAAACGGGTGAGGCTGATGCCATGATTTCAGGGCTCACCAGAAAATATCCTGATACCATAAGGCCATCTTTGCAAATTATTGGTCCCCAGAAAGAAATCGGTTTGGTGGCCGGCATGTATATTTTGGTCACCAAAAAAGGCCCGGTGTTTTTTGCCGATACCACCATCAACATTCAACCTACCGCAGAGCAACTCGTAAAAATTACTTTGCTCACTGCACAGGCGGTACGCCAGTTTAATATGGTTCCAAGGGTGGCCATTCTTTCCTACTCTAATTTTGGCTCTGTAGAAAATGAAGAAACAAGGGTTTTGAGGGAAGCTGTGAGAATTCTCCACGAAAGGCATCCTGAAATTATTGTAGATGGCGAAATGCAAGCCAATTTTGCCCTTAACCGGGATTTGTTGAATGAGAAATTTCCTTTTTCTGTTCTAAATCAAGGAATGCCCAACACGCTTATTTTCCCGAACCTCGCTTCAGGTAACATTGCCTACAAGCTCATGCAGGAGATGGGTGGTGCCGAGGCAATTGGTCCTATTCTTTTGGGTTTGAACAAATCGGTTCATGTGCTCCAAATTGGCAGTTCTGTCAGAGAAATTGTTAATATGGTGACCATTGCGGTGGCAGATGCACAGGTAAAAAAAGGAATGGTTTCTTAGATTTGTGGTCTTTTTTTAAAAGATCATGATAAATCACCTTGAAGGGAAACTGGTAGAAATTACCCCAACTTATGTTGTAATTGACTGTAGTGGAGTTGGTTATGTGCTGAATATTTCTCTGCATACTTTTACAGCTATCGGTAACCTGAAAAGCGTTAAATTATTAACGCATGTGTCTGTTAATCAGATGGATTACTCTCAGGTGGCCTACGGATTTATCGATGAGGATGAAAGAACCATCTTTAGGCATTTAATCTCTGTTTCAGGGGTAGGGGCTGCCTCCGCCCGTATGTGTTTGTCATCTTACGGCCCGTCTGAAATAGTGCAAAGAATTAGTTCCGGAGATGTTGCAGCGCTGAAAAAAGTAAAAGGCATTGGCGATAAAACGGCTCAGCGGATTATTGTTGATTTGCGTGATAAAATGAACAAAGCGTCAGGGATTGCCACCGGCTCCATCAATTTGAATTTTGGTAACAATAAAGTGAGGGAAGAAGCGTTAATTGCGCTGGTTATGTTGGGCTTTGTCAGGAATCAGGCCGAAAAGGCTGTGGATAAAGCGATTGCAGGAATTTCTGCAGAGGATCTATCGGTTGAAATGCTGATAAAACAAGCCCTTAAAACCCTTTAAACCGAAATTTGACCGTTGGGTAGAACAAAATCATATACCAACTGGGTAATCTTTTTTACCCTTATGCCATTGTTGGCGGTGGTTTTTGCATCGCCCCCGGTGGTGCGTACTAGCCGCAGACCTGAGGTATTGGACGCAGATACCGCCAAAAGCGGTGGTTCAAAAGATTCACTGAAATTACGTTACCCAATTTACGATAATCCCTACGATCCTACCGATTCCGATGTTCAGCCCGGTTTATTGCTCGGTAATCCAAGTAATATCAAAAACTCAGTTGATTACGATGCCGACAGGAATATCTTCAATTTTAATTCCGAAATGGGGAATATTGATTACCGGCATCCCTCCTACATGACCTTTGAGGAATATATGCAGTATGATTTGAAAAAAAATATTCAATCCTACTGGAAGCAAAGGCATGAAGCTGAAAAAGTAAATTCTACCAAGGCATTGATTCCGAAAATCAATGTCAATAACCAAACTTTCGACAGAATTTTTGGAGGCAATACCGTGGATATTCGCCCTTCCGGAACGGCAGAGTTAATTTTTGGGGTGAATACCAACCGTACTGAGAATCCGGCACTCGCAGAAAATCAAAGGAAAGTCAGCAACTTCGACTTTCAGCAAAGAATACAACTGAACCTTATCGGGAAAATTGGTGATAAATTGAAAATTACCACCAATTACAATACCGAGTCAACCTTCGATTTCGAAAACCAAATGAAAATCGAATACACCGGTTATGAAGATGAAATTTTAAAGAAGGTTGAGGCTGGAAACGTAAATCTTCCACTAAACGGAACTTTAATTACCGGTTCTCAATCTTTGTTTGGATTGAAAACCCAAATGCAATTTGGAAGAACCACCGTTACCAATGTTTATTCTCAACAGCGG
>JBILVQ010000361.1:0-2743 GCA_044370375.1 Bacteroidia bacterium | reverse complement strand
TGGCCCAAAAAGATTTTTCATAAAATTTGTTTTAAAAATTAATAAATCAGTGTTAGAGAAACATTTCAGTAATGGGCAACATTTTGTCGTGGCGGGTTAACGATCAATGTTGCAAAATTATGCGTGGATGTGAATTGATATACTGTAGTTTTTATTGGATAGAAATAATTCTCTAAAGCAAAATTACAATAATTTTTTATTCTGCAAAATTTTTTAACAATTTCCTCCTTTCAAACGCAAAAAAAATCAATTTCATTTTCTACTTTTTCCGAAACCAAAGCAAAGGTCAAACCCTTGTTTTTTGTCAAGCGCTTATGGCCAAATTTAATAATGCCCCCTCCTAAAATTATTGCTTGGTTCCCAATTCGGGAACTTTTCCGACCTTAGGTAGCCCCATAAAGTGCTTTTTATCCCTGTCCCCTAAGCCTCTTTTATTGCGTTTATTGTAAAAACCACCCAAAATTACAATCTTAAAAAAAAATTGTATCTTCATGCCTTCAAACCAACTCAACCTATGAAAAAATTTTTCCTCTTGTCTTCTTTGCTATTTATCGGCCTTCTCTCCGGTAAATCTACCGCCCAAAACTGTAGCAGCGGGCAAAGTCAGGTGATTGTCAACATTGTTCCCGATACCTACCCCACCGAAATTTCATGGGACATCATGGACGCAGCAGGTAACCAAATTATTGCCGGTGGTTCGGTAGGTGATACGGTCTGTATCCCTACAGGTAGTTGCGCGGTTTTCACTATTCATGATTCTTTCGGTGATGGTATTTTTGCCCCCGGTGGCTTTTGGCTCTATGTTGACGGTCAACAAGTAGCCAATGGTAATGCATACGGCTACGGAACCACCGTTGGCATTTCTTGCCCTCCCGGCACTTTCTGCAGTTCTCCCCTCCCGGTTAGCTATGGTTCTCATACAGCCAATTTCGAAGATTCTTGGTACGTCTTCAACTGCGACTCAAGTGGTACCTACCAACTAAGCACCTGCAGCACCAACACTTGCAACACCGCTATCTGGGTTTACAGTGGTTGTACCGGCATCACCCCGCAGGAAGATGCAACCGGAACCTATACTTTCAATGATGATTTTTGCGGAACACAAAGTCAAATTATTACCACCTTCATTGCCGGTAATACTTACTACATTCGTATTGGCGATCAACTGGCCAACTGTACCAATCCTATCAATTTTAGTTTTCAATACGTAGGACCCATCAGTGGCTGTACCGACCCAACTTCTTGTAACTACAATCCCCTCGCTACTGTTGATGATGGAAGTTGTATCTATTTCCCTAATCCGCTTTGTCAGGGGCCCGACCTGTATTTTGATTCAGTTTCTTTTGTTAGTTCTCTTCAACTGCAAACCGTAACCGCTCAAGCTTGCGATATTCAAGAAGGTTGTTTGCTGCAATACGGCACACGTCACGTTATCCGCTTTACTTCTAAAATCTGGAATGGCGGTACTTTGGATTACTATCTTGGAACTTCTGCCTCTCAACCCGGTATGTTCAATACCAACAACTGCCACGGTCATGCTCACTATGAAGGTTATGGCGATTACCGTTTATACGATGTGAACGATAGCGTGATTCCATCAGGGCACAAAAACGGATATTGTGTAATGGACCTTTGCGGATTCGGTCAATACAATTGCGGCAACATGGGTATTTCTTCCAATTGCTATGATGTTTATGGTGCAGGAACACAATGCCAATGGATTGATATTACTGATGTTCCAACCGGTGATTATCGATTGGCCGTTATTGTTAACGCCCTTCACATCCCTGACGCCTTTGGCCACCATGAAATTAATTACACCAACAATGCCCTTCAGGTTTGTATGCACATTACCCATAACCCCGGTGGTGTTCCAACCTTTACCTTGTTACCCAACTGTGCACCCTTTGTTGATTGTGCAGGAATTCCCGGTGGAACTTCTGAAGTTGACTGTAACGGAAACTGCGGTGGTGGTGCCATTGCAGGCGACCGTCAAAACGATGATTTGCTAAATGCCGGTGATATTGATGTTTACATGGATGATATTGAAGCAGGTATCAACAATACTGCTCCTTGTATTGATGTTAGTGGAAATGGCGAGGAAAGTGTTTATGACGCAGAATTAATCAAATGGTGCAGTCCGCAAACGTATATCCTCTTCCCTGGTGGACCTCCCAACTATAGCTGTAATTTCCCACGCAATGTGGTTAATCCTAATGAAAACACCGGTCTTTACATTGCCAATGTTGACTTTGCTGCCGGTTATTTGGATGTTGCCATCACCAATCCTAATTCTGATGTTACCGCCTTTCAATTTAAATTAAGAGGCGTAAGCATAGCCTCTGTAAGCAGCTTGGTAAATGCTACCTCTTTCCCTGTTGATTTACGTTTCAATGGCAGCAGCAATACCATTGTTGGAATTTCACCGCAAGATTCAGTGGTAGCGCGTTCCAACGCCCCTCAACAATTGGTTAGGGTTTATTTCAGCAACATTACCGATTCTTTGATTTGCATTAGCGAAATTGTTGACATCGTAAACGGAAACGCAGAACGTACCATTACCTCAGTGGGTGGAGCATGCTGGCCAACCAACTTCAACGGAATTGTTGAAGCTCCTAACCTGATTTTCTTCAACATTGTTCCTAATCCTGCTAAGGAAGTAGCTACCATTCACCTGCAAAATCCAAGCGGAAAAAATGTAACCGCAGAAATTTTCGATTACTCCGGTAAAGTTGTTCAAACC
>JBILVQ010000360.1:0-2752 GCA_044370375.1 Bacteroidia bacterium | reverse complement strand
ATCGTTAATCATTGCTACGCAATGATTAACCGCGGATTGAAATCCGCGGCTATGATATTTCGTCCCTTCGGGACTACATGGGAGGGGCTGCGCCTTTTGATCAATTCTAATGGGGGCATGGGATAATAAAATAACATCTATCTATTGCGTACATCATCATTCGATATTCAATTTTTGTTATTTGTTATTCGTTAATCGTTAATCATTTATCATTTATCGTTAATCGTTAATCATTGCTACGCAATGATTAACCGCGGATTGAAATCCGCGGCTATGATATTTCGTCCCTTCGGGACTACATGGGAGGGGCTGCGCCTTTTGATCAATTCTAATGGGGGCATGGATGGAAAAATGCGGGTACAAATTAGGGGTTTACCATTCATCCTTTTGGTTGGATAAAGAGGGAATCGGCAAAAATGGTTCTTTTGGGAAATATTACTCTACAAGGGTTTGGGCCAGTTCCTTGTATTTGTGTTCGGCAATGATTTGTCCGTCTTTCATTTCAAAAATACGGTTACAATTCTTCAAGGTGGTGATGCGATGGGCAATGATGACCATGGTGGCATTGGCCTCGGATAGCGACTCAATGGATTCGGTAATTTCTTTTTCGGTTTGATTATCCAAGGCACTGGTGGCTTCATCAAATACAAGAATCTCGGCATCTTTGTACAAAGCTCTGGCGATGGCAATTCTTTGTCTTTGTCCGCCCGACAAGCGTGTTCCATTCTCCCCAATATTCGTATCCAATCCTTCCGGAATATTATCAATCACCTCATCTAATTTAGACAAGCGCAAAACCCTTTTCATCTTTTCCTCATCCACATCCTCCCTTTCCACACCAAAGGCTATGTTTTCGTAAAAATTACCATCAATAATAAAAACATTTTGCTTTACATAACCAATCAGGTTTCGCCATTTAACATCATCGGCTGAGGTGAGCACTTTCCCATCCAGCGAAATGCTTCCTTTGGTTTCACGTAAAAAACGCAGCAAAACATTGATGAAGGTAGTTTTACCTGAACCGGATTTACCAATGATTCCAATTTTATCGCCTCGTTTGATTTCGAAAGAAATATTCTTCAGCGAAGATCGCGGGGCCCCAGGATACTTATACCATACATTTTCCAAAACAATTTCCTGGTTGAATTTAAGCTTATCCTTAATTTCCTCACGGGTTAGCTCAAGACTGGCGTTTTTAGCCTCACCCAAAATTTCGAAAACATACTGAAAACCTTTGATGCTGGTTAGGGCGATGAGCATACGGTTCATGGAGGGCATCATCCTGTAGGCAGCCGCTAGATAAAGAGGAAGCAAAGTTGATACCTCGGCCCTATTCAATGGATTAAAAACAGAATATCCGAACAGAAAAACAATTCCCAAAATAGCGGTTAATTCAATGATCTTACTGGGAACCAAGTTCAGCGTAAACACAGAAACATTAAGCTTATTAAACCTTTGCTGGGTTTTTAAAAACTGACGAATAAAGTAATTATCCTTGTTAAATAATTTAACATCGATGTAGCCAAAAATGGTTTGGTAAGCGTATTTATTGCTGGCAATGCTGAGTCGATTCTTCTCTCTTTCGAAATGATGCGCCCTGGTTTTGATAAAACGATAGGCGATTAAAAAGGCAGGCACAAGCGTAAGGCCAACCATGGAAATAATGGTTACATTGATAAGAGAAATAGAAACAACAATAATGGCAACAACCACCAGCTCCGACAAAAAAACCAACATGGGAAGGAGCAAATAGGTGCTAAAATGAAAAGGAATGGTTTGAACATGCCTTACGAGCAGGTTAGAATTATGGGTATTGAAATAGTGGAGATCGTGACCCAGAATAAAATTAAACTGTCGTTTGGATAAATCAGAACCAACGGCATAAGAATACTTGCTTTGATAGTTGGAGATATACAAAGAGCCTGCATTTTTTATAACAAAAACCAATACCAGCAACACAAGAACAAACATCAGGAAGGTAGTATCCGAGGTAAAGCCGAGCCCATCATAAACCGGCTTTACATATTCATTGGTATGAATCACCCAAGGATTGAAAATTAATTTACTTACCGGAAGGATGGCCGCTAAACCAAGTACATCCAAGAAACCACCGGCCAAAATCAAAACAATCATGGTGACTGCTTTTTTTCGATGGTGAGGAAGAAGTGTTTGGTAAATATTCCACAGGGTGGAAATAACAATGTTGCCTTTTAATATCCTGCGCATATCGGTTTCATTGTTGACTAAGCACTTTTTCCTCCGTAGCCATAACCATAGCCATAGCGTTTGTAATAGTACTTTGATTGAGAGCGTTTCACCCCATTCAGGATAAAACTAAAATTCGAATTTCCTTTATTGGCCGCAGCTTCGTGCGCATTGGCAAGTGATTCGCGGTAAGCATATTTGGTGTTGATAACAAACATGGTTACATCGGCAAAACGCATCAATACCAATGCATCGGTAATTAAACCTATGGGTGGTGTGTCGATTAAGATGTAATCATAATTCGCTTTAGCGAAATCAAACAAATCGTTGATTTCCTGATGCAGCACTAATTCTGAGGCATTGGGTGGGGAGGGACCGGATAGAATGACATCTAAATTTTCTACCGAACTATTTATCACACAATCCTCAGGTTTAGCCTTACCAATCAGAATAGTGGTTAATCCAATTTCGCTGCTCAAACTAAGGGCCTGATGCACCCTTGGCTGATGAAGATCGAACTCCATCAACAACACTTTCTTGCCCCCTT
>JBILVQ010000112.1:0-9962 GCA_044370375.1 Bacteroidia bacterium | reverse complement strand
AGGAGATAATGGAGAGGGAATTTATGCTGATAATTTAAATACCTCCTTAGTACAGGAGAATCTCATTTATGCTCACGGGCGCCTTGAATGGTGGACTGGTGGTATGATTTTGAACAACACCTTTAACAACAAATATCAATGCAATGGTGTATATAATACCGGTGTTGGTTTATATTTTGCAAATAACCTATTGGCAGGTGGCAACAATGAACAGGTAAGAAACAATATTTTATCACATAATTGGTGGGGCCTTACCTTAAACGGCCAAAACACGGTTATTGGTCAGCAAGGCGACCCATTTACCAATTGCGCGTATGATAATGAATGGTACGGCTACCCAACCAACGACCCTACGTATTCAACTACATACGCAACAAACCAAGTGAGTTTTACAAATTCCCCATTCTATTGTCAATCTGGTTTTCCATTTTGGCCCAATGACAATGATGATGATTTAAGTGCAACACCGTTAATATTTTTAACCAACCTTTTTCAGTCGCCCTTAAATTGCAGCTTGCCGGCTGAGTGCAATCTCCCAACAGACACAACCATAACACCTTTGGTTGCACCATTGATGGAAGCTTTGCAGGCAATTGAATCAACCCAAGAGAGTGCATTAAATCCTACATCAACCATTTGGTGGGCCAAGAAAAGGCTTTACGAGCAAATTACTCAGGATTCCTTGGCACAAACCATTGCACCATTAAGTAATTTTGCAGACAGCGTTTTCTGGCAACCAAGCGGTATTTTTGCCGAAATTGAAAAGCAAATTAATGATTCCTTGGATGAAAGCGGAAGCGATTTGCAACTTTTGGCCCAGCAAGTTTTGAATATTCAACCAACCGACCCAAGGGAACAAGTTTGGAAAGATGTACTAACATTTGACCTAAATCGGAGAATGAATAAAAATCCTAAATTGGCTCAAGATGAAATAAATGATTTGATGGCAATTGCAGTATTATGTCCAATGGAATATGGACAAGCTGTTTACAAAGCGAGGAATTTATTGAAACTTTTTTCAGGTGTCCATGTCGGTTACAAAAATAATTGTGAGGCTACCCCTACTCCAGAAACCGCTGCACGAAAAAGGAAGGAGGAACTAAACCAAACTGATTCTATCGGCATTGGTTTTTCCGTAAGGCCAAATCCAAATAATGGTGATTTTAATTTGATTATGCCAACTAATGCAGAAAGCCATTTTGACATTACTATCTATAACTCATTAAGTGAAGTGGTTTTCTTAAAAACAAATGTAAGAACAAACAACTTACCGGTTTCATTGAATGTTTCGAAGGGATTTTATACGCTTCAAATAGAAAAACTAAATTCAGAAATAGTTTACCGCGAGAAAATTATTGTTCATTAAAGATGTTATTTTCGAAAAAATGAAACTAAATTTTTGTTGTATAATTATGAGTTTGCTTTTTGTAGCAAAATTAGGATTTGGTCAAAATAACCTATTTTTGAACGGTAATTTTGAGGCAACAAATACCAATTATAGCTGTCATTACTACAATTTATTAAGTCCTAATTTTCTGGTTTTACCCGGGCCTGTTCAATTTCTTTCGTGCCCAAACAATTCTTCTCCTGATTATTTCAATTCTTGTGTTACCGATACAAGCGGGAATAATTTTCCTGGGGTTTGGTCAATTTCTGTTCCATATAATTTGCGCTGTTATCAAAATGCGAAATCAGGAAGCGGATATATTGGTATGGCTAACTGGATTATTTCAAATAATCAAAGAGAATATATTACCTTGGATTTAAAATCAACCCTTTCACCAAAAAAACATTATTATTTTGAAGTTGGTTGCAACCAGTCAGCATGGCACGGTTACTTTTCTAATGATTTGGCAGCTCTTTTTCATGATTCTATTATTAATGTGGCAGGTGGAAATTCCCTTCAAAATTACATACCACAAGTAGTTAATAGTTCCAACCTTATTGACACGCTTAATTGGAGAACTTTCTCTGGTTTTTACATTTCAAATGGAGGCGAAAATTTTGTAAGCATTGGTAATTTCAAGGACTATTTAAACAATCCAGATACCCTAAAAAATCCCTGGTGGAATTTATCGCCTTCATGGGTAATTGACAATATGCAAAGTTGGCCTTTTGGAAATTACATTTTATTGGATGATGCTTGGCTCATTGCCCTTCCTGAAATATCCATGCCAGATACGATTAATTTATGCCTTGGAGATTCGGTTGAATTAAAAGCCGATACCATCGGATTATGGTCAGGAATCCAAGCCCGTTGGGAGCCTTCCACAAATTTAAACAACCCTAATGTTTTTACCCCTTTGGCCCTCCCAAACCAAACCACAACCTATTATTTAACGCTGCAAGATACCGGAAGGTTCGCCAATGCTTTGGCAGGCATTGTTGATAGTATTACGGTGGTGGTAAATTCAGATTTTAAGAATATTACTCTTTCAAATGATACCCTAGTTTGTGTTGGAGACACCCTTTTGCTCAATGCCAATTGTTTAGATTGCGGAGCTGTTTCATATCAATGGCAGCCTTATCACCTTTTTGTTGATGGCAATACAAATCCGGCAATGTTTGTTGCCGCTATCGGTGCTGAGGTGAAAGTTAATTTGGAATCAAATGAAGAAAAAGTATGTTTAACAGGAAATCATCCCATCAACATTTCAATCAAAAATGAGGCGGATTGTATTGATTTAGATTCGGATAAGGTTATTATTCCTAATTCGGTTAACCCTGGTGAATTTTGGATTCTTTCGGGGTTGGAAAACCCTGAAGTTAGCATTTGGGATGCGCGTGGAAGATTGATTTATTTTAACAATGATTACAAAAATGATTTTGTAGCAAAAGAAGCGCAGGGGATTTATTTCTACTTTGTAAAAGGATTAAATAATATTTTCAAAGGCAAACTATTTATTTCTTCACCATAATGGAAACGAAAAAGTAAGCCTGAAATAGGATTTTTGAAAACTCATCAATTTTTGAAATCCATTTTCAAACAAGCCATACAACCAATTTATTTCCTTCGTTGCGATTCTATCAATTAAAAATTTTCTATGATTAAGGTTGTGAAGGAGGATTATTCTCCTTGTAAATATATTTTATTTGTGGTGCCGGAGCTTCTTGCTTTGGCTGTATTTCAGGGGCTTCAGGCTTCATGGCCTCTTGTTGAATTTTCATCCACTCATCCTCGGGATCCTCAGCATCTTGCTCGCTTTCCTCCTCCCACTGAAAGGGTTTGGCCTGTGGACCTTCCTTTCGGAAAAGCCAGGCAAAGAAGGAGCCCGCTATTCCTCCTGCCAAATGACCTTCGAAAGAAACCGATGGGTCAATGGGCAACAAGCCCCAAACAAGACTTCCATAAAGAAAAACAACAATCAATGAAAAGGCCATTAAATTAGCATGCTTCCTGATCAAACCACTGATAAACAAAAAAGCTACCAGGCCATAAACGATACCACTGGCACCTACATGGAAGGAAGGGCGACCAATGAACCACAACAAGATTCCCGATAAAAAATAAATACCAAAAAAAGTGCGGTAGGCCATGGGCTTATAAAAATAAAACAAGCCCGCACCTAACACAAAAATAGGGACAGAATTGGAGAATAAATGCCCCCATCCGCCATGCAACAAGGGATAAAGAAAAACACCCCGTAAACCCTTAAAACTATGAGGGAAAACACCCAGGCGAAAAGCATCGTTTACCTCTAAAGCCAAAAGGCCCAGGTGAACCATCCACATGACAAAAACAAAAAGCCCGGGAAAGAAAAAAGTATGGAAAATTCTTAGCTTTTCAAGCTTCTCCTTTTCGCTTTCTTGGTTTATTGGTATTACTTTCAAGTGAATTTCTTTAACCTGTTGTTAACCTTCTACTAACATTGTCCAAGCATGCTCCCCTTAACTTTGCATCAATAAAAATAATGAAAATGGAAAATACCATTGCCGTAAAAATCAAGATGCAAAACGGCCAACACAAAACAGGAGTAGTGTTAATCGACAAAATTGAAGGAATCATCCAAAATGGATATCTGAAATTTGTTTCCAACAATCACTACCAAAATTTTATTTCAACCGGGAATACTGCTTTTATTGAACTATTGCCAAGCAACAATGTTCATGCCGTTGACAGTAACCTGAAATAAAGTCACCCCAGAACAGCATCAATTTCTTTCGCTAACTGAACATCCAGGTCGGTAATTCTATTGCCTGCATCATGGGTTGAGAGTTCAATCCTGAGCCGATGATAGGTATTGGTCATCGTTGGATGATGGTTTAATTTCTCTGCCAAAAAGGCAATTTTTTGCATGGCAGCGAAGGCCTCCACAAAATTTTTGAAGGTAAAATCCTTTTGCAAAGAGGATGTTCCGTCGGTATTTTCTAAACGGTTCCAATGTTTCATGATTTCTTCGGCTTGGGAATAATGGCCATGGTAAGGCGCGATATACAGGTTAAATCGCCTTTTTGGTTGCGAATTTCAATAGACCAGACATGACTGCTTTTGCCCTTGTGAAGGATTGTTGCTACACCCGTTACGAATCCCTCCGCAACCGGTTTTAGGTGGTTGGCATTCACTTCCATGCCAACAGCCATGAATTCTTCGGGGTTGATGATGAGGTTGGAGGCCAAACTGCCAAGTGTTTCGGCCAGCAGCACGGAGGAACCGCCATGCAAAATTCCGGCAGGCTGAATGGTTCGTTCATCTACCGGCATTCTACCGCAAATTCCTTTGTCGGTCAATGCAAGAATTTCAATACCCAAATGACTCACAGCAGTTCTATTGCCCCGTTGGTTCAATTCGCTTAAGGTATATTCTCTCCACCACATAAAGGTTAATGATGGGCACAAAGCTACAATTGTTTTTTTTGTATTGAATCAATCCAATGCTAAGTTCTGCCAAGTTGTTTGGGCAACCCGAAATCAATGTTTAACTTTGATGCATGAAAAAATGGTCCATCGGTTTTGTCTTTGTTTTGGGGGTTTTGACCATGGCGCTTGGCTTTCAGCAAAAACCTGAAACGCTTCCTGCCAATGAGGTGGAATTAGGCAAACAATTGTTTTTCGATAACATTCTTTCCAAGGATTACAAAATCAGTTGTGCTTCTTGTCATAATCCAAAATTTGCATTTGCCGACAGTGTTCCCTTTAGTCATGGCAATGATGGATCAGAAGGCAAACGCAATGCACCATCGGTCATGAATATGGCATCGCGCTCCATTTTCTTTTATGATGGCAGAGCGGCTACCTTGGAAGCACAAGCTATTTTTCCGATTGAAGACCCGCTGGAAATGGATTTGCCGATAGAGCAAGCCATCACAAGATTGAAAGAAAATGCATTTTATGCGGCCGCTTTCAAAAAAATTTACAAAAAAAGTCCCAACAAAGAATTATTGGGAAAGGCGCTTGCAGCTTATGAATCAACGCTTGAAACATCGGCTTCAGACTGGGACTTATTTGCCAAAGGAAAAAAGTCGAATTTCAGCGAAGCGGCTCAAAGAGGGCGAGAAATTTTCAATGAAAAAGGCAAATGTTTCGACTGTCATTTTGGTCCTGACTTTACCGGAGATGAATTCAGAAATATTGGTTTGTTTAACAACAAAGATTTGAATGATGCGGGTAGATTTTGGATCACCAAAAATTCAAGCGATATCGGAAAATTCAAGGTGCCCGGCCTTAGAAACGTGGCAGTAACAGCACCTTACATGCATAACGGCATGTTTAAAACCCTGAGGGAAGTAGTAGATTATTACAATGAACCGGGAAAATTTGTACAAGGTTCTTTGAATACCGATTCCTTGTTATCAAAACCTTTGGGACTGAATGAACAGGAAATAACAGATTTAATTGCCTTTCTGGAATCATTGACCGATCATCAATTCAAGAAATAATTATTACTGCTTAAAGAATCTTGAATTCTGTTCTGCGATTGGCAGCCCTCCCATCTTCGGTATCATTGCTTTGAACCGGTTGTGCATCACCATAACCTGCTGCACTGAGTCTTGCGGCATCAATGCCTTTTGAAATTAAATAATTCATCACGGCCTTCGCTCTGTTTTCGGATAGCAATTGATTGCTTTTTTTATCGCCAACATTATCTGTGTGGCCGCCCAATTCAATTTTAGCTCCTGCATTCTTGGTTAAAAAATCCACCAGTTTATCGAGTTCAACCGTAGATGACTTTTCCAATTCAAAGGAGGCAGTTTTGAAGAAGATATTCTTTAGTACCACCTTCTCCCCTGGCTTCAAGGTATTCAGGCCCACGTTGATTTGATAAGGTTTCCCGGGATTGTTGCCTTGGAGCGAAAAATTCTCGGAATGAAAAAGATAACCGTTCTTTGAAACGTTGAGTGCATAATCTTTTCCTGTGGGCAAACAAACCAAATAATTACCCGTACCCGGTTCAGCAATAACTTGTTGAACCACCTTACCGGAAGCGAGGTCGATCAGTTCTAATTTTGCACTTAATCCTTTTTTTGTTTCAGAGGAGAACACCATGCCACGCACATAATTCACCGGAGTGGCTTGCATGGCGGGCGGCAATTCAAAGCTATAAATATCTTGTTGCCCGAAACCGCCTTCGCGTTGCGAAGAAAAGAAGGCTAGTTTCCCGGTGGCACTCACCACCATGTCTCTTTCATCACCTTTGGTGTTGATAGGATAACCGAGGTTAACGGGAGAAGAAAACTTTCCATCCTCTTTTAATTTACTCCTGAATAAATCTGAATTTCCCAAACCGGGATGACCATCGGAGGAGAAATAAAAGGTAGAACCATCCGGATGAAGAAAAGGAGATTCCTCATGGCCGGCGGTGTTGATAGAATCGCCAAGATTTTCGGGGTTGGCCCAGGTGCCATCACTTTTTAAGACCGAGCGCCAAATATCCATGCCTCCTTTACCACCGGGCCGGTTCGAAATAAAATACAAAACGGTGCCATCTGCATTTAGGCATGGTTGCGAATCCCAATACTTTGTAGAAATAGGACCACCGGCATTCATGGGTTCGCTCCATCTGCCACCCATCTTTTGAGCGAAAAACAAATCGCAACTACCAAAGCCCTTTCTTCCACCGGGATAACCAAACTCTTCCTGACAGGCGGTGAAAAACAAAAAGTTTCCATCGGCAGAGATGCATTGTGCGCCCTCATTGCCTTCGGTATTTACCGGCGGACCGAGATTTCTTCGGGTTCCCCATTGATTGCCTTCGCGGTTGGAAACGAAAAAGTCTTCCTGCATTAATCGCGGATTGTTGGGCTGATTCGGATCTTTTTGGAGTCGTACCGTTATGTATAAAGTTTGCTCATCGGCCGTGAGGGAGGGCAAATATTCATTCAGTGGAGAATTAACCCCTGCACCTAAATTGACAGGATTAAAAGGCACAGGATTCTTTACGGCCCAAACGCTGAAAGAAGCAGAGGCTAGGAGTTTTTCACCCATTACCCTTGAATTTCCTGATACTTTGGGATATTTTAAAAATTGGGTAGCGTGTAATTTTGCATCCTCATAAAGCCCCAGGTACATTTCCCAATTGGCCATATTAAAAAAGATAGAAGGAAAAAAATCGGGATTGATGGCGATGGCTTTTTTGGCTGTTTCAATGGCCAGTTCAACCTTTTTATTTTCGCTATATACTTCAGCCAGCATGATATAAGCTTCAACAAAATTCCCGTCGGCATCAATGGCTTTGTTCAGCAAATCGATGGCCTCAGCATCTTTGTGCTGATCAAAAGCAATCTTTGCTTTTTCAATGTTCTTGATGGCCTTGGAGGAAGTAGTGGACCAAACATCTTTTCCGTTTTGAGCAAAGACTTTTTGTCCGTTGGTAAAAAGCAACAACAAAAATGAAAAGAAAAAAACTAAGGGATAAAATCTCATGGTATCTTCATGTATTTGTGTGTTTGCAGGGAGAGGCGCCATTGTGGATGATCCTTCACATACTGAATCAACCAGGGTAACATTTTCGCTTCCTTCTCCCATTCTGGTTGAAGAAACAATTGACAAGCGGGTGAAACCTCTTTGGCATTTTTTTCGGCCCATGAAAAATCGGAGGGATTAAAGACCACCACTTTCAATTCATGTGCCGCTTTTAAAGCTTCTTCCAAGGGAGCTTTGAATTTTTTGGGAGAAACACATATCCAATCAAAGGTTCCTTTAATGGGATAGGCACCGGAAGTTTCGAGCCAGATATTACAATCGTTCTCTTTCAACAAGGATGTTAAATGGCTCAGATCGTACATACAGGGTTCACCTCCAGTGATCACAACATTGTTGCAATTAAACTCTTTTACCTTGCGCAATAATTCCTCAATGGTATAGGTTGGGTGTTTGCTTGCCTCCCAACTTTCTTTTACATCGCACCAATGGCAGCCTACATCGCATCCACCAAGGCGAATAAAATAGGCGGGCTTACCGGAGTTGGCACCTTCGCCTTGAATCGTGTAAAAATCTTCCATCACCGGAAGACGGTTTATTTCCTGGGTCATTTATTCAGGATAAAATTAGTTAATATTTGAAAACCCTGAGGGGTTAATACCGACTCAGGATGAAATTGAACACCATAAACAGGCCAATCTTTATGGGCAATGGCCATTGGGGCTCCGGTTTTTTCTTCGGTAGCCAATACCTGAAGACAATCGGGCCATGAATCCATGGAAAGCACCCAACTATGGTAATGACCGGTTTGAAAAGGGTTAGACAAATGCTCTAGCAAAAAATGCTTTTCAAGAATAAGTGAAGACTTTGCCAAACCATGCCACACATCGCCCAGGTTTTTTAGTTGAGCGCCAAAGGCAAGGCCTATGCATTGCATGCCTAAACAAATACCGAGCAACGGCTTGTGTTTTCCATATTTTAGGACAGTGTGCAATAATCCGCTGTAATCGGAAGCGATGCCAGGACCCGGAGAAATTACCAGTTTATCGAAATCATCGTGCATGTTTTCCATCCATTCATCATAACGCACAACCGTTAAATCAACTCCTTCCATTTGCTCCAAATAATGAGCAATGTTAAAAGTAAAGGAATCGAAATTATCTATGAGCAGAACCTTCAAGTAAAAAAAATTGAATCAAAGAGAATGAAGAAACGCAAGGGTATCAATGCCATCGGCATAATCTGTCAAGGCCGGATGTTGGGCTTGGCCGAAGGGGATGGTTTTTAATGGCGACACAGGATGACCGATGATGCATTGCAACCTGCCATCGGCTGTGGCCAATTTTGATAACAAGTCATCCTGATCGCGATAAGCTTCCTGAAACAAAACCCCGATGGGCGATGACCAGCCATTATCGGGCTTCAGCAATAAAAAATTATTGTCGAGCATGGGTACAGCATCCAGCAAATAAATGGCGCGGTGATAATCGTAATTATTTCCATACTTGTTGTTGTTGATGACGTAACCATAATCTACGATGGCTTCGAAGAAGTTGTTGAACGAATAACCCTCTGGCACCAACAATTTAGAAACATTCCTGCAACCCAGGCCATAAAAGGAGAAGATATCTTTTCCCAGTGCGATTAGTTCATCCTTAGATTCCTTTCCGTTAAGAATAGCAACAGAGCTTCTGTTTTTGCGAATAACAGAGGGCTTCTTGCCGAAATAAAATTCGAAATAACGGGAGGAGTTATTGCTACCTGTGGCGATAAAAGCATCAGCATCTTTCAAAATACCGGCACTTACTTCGTAACTTTTTTTCCAATCGTCATTGCGATTGCCCAGAAACTCAAGGATGATGGGCAAGAGAAAAGAATCATCGGAAGAAAGTTTAATTTGGGCAACATGTCCGTAAAGGAGCACACAAAGAACATCATGCAAACCCACCAATGGAATATTGCCGGCTAGGACCAAACCGATTCTTTTGGGTTCGGCAGGGGCTTTATTGGCATAAGCAGCAATCCACTGTTCAATGGCTTCTTTTTTCAATGCCTCGGCCCAGGAATAGAGGGCCAATTGTAAATTGCCTACATCGAACCAAGCA
>JBILVQ010000111.1:0-9977 GCA_044370375.1 Bacteroidia bacterium | reverse complement strand
GGTAAATCCGTCACCTCCATAAATTCTTTGCCAGTTGTTAATGGTAAATTCGTTTCCGTTGGCGGTGCCATTGTCCTGCATTCCGCCTGCTTGTTCATTGCTAATCCAAGGACTTGCAGCAATTCTGTAGAACTGTGAATTGGGAATGTTTTCTTCATCCGTCCAATTAAAACCTTGGTCGGAACTGCTGTATAATCCTCCATCAGTGGCTAAAAAATAATTTCCGGCATTGTCAAAAACCATATCATGTTTGTCGGCATGCACTTCGTAGGTGTACCATGGTGGACCACACATTTCCCAGGTTCCACCGGCATTAAACCGCCATAAATCTACCGCCAGAACAAAAATTTGATCATCATCCATTGGGTCAATAGCCAGCTTGCCGAAATACCAGCCAAACCCATTAAAAATAAACGGATCGAGGGTGCTTACATCCAAGGCACTCCAGCTGATACCGTTGTCAATGGATTTGTAAACCCCTTGCAAGTCAAGCGTAATATCCACCACTACAGAATAAATCTTTGAAGGATTTTGTTTAGATCTTGATATACCGATTCTGGAGGTACCGTAGTTGGGTAATCCATTCGATAGGGTCGTCCAGTTTTGACCTGCATCCGTGCTTCTGTAAACCCTTGTTTGGTTACCGTAAATCAACGATTCCTGGTTGTTTCGGATTCTGTTCCAGCCTGCTGCCAACAAGATGTTCGGGTTCAGTGGATCAATGTCAACATCGCTGATACCTGCTTCATCGGCAAGAAATAAAACATTATTCCATGTATTGCCACCATCGGTAGATTTGTAAAGTCCACGGTTGTTGTCTCTCGCAAAAGGATTACCCATAGCCGCAGCATACATGATATTGGAATTGGTTGGATGAATCACCAAATCGGAAACGATGCCGCATTGATTGAGGCCAAGATAATTCCATGTTTCGCCCAAGTCGTTGCTTTTGTAAATACCATTTCCAATAAAAGGAGTGCCTGAAATATTAGGATCTCCGGTGCATGCATAAACGATGGTGGGGTTAGCAGGATCAAAAACTATTTCGGCAATCGAAAGAATGGAATTGTCGTCAAATACAGGATACCAGGTTCCACCGTTGTTAACCGTTTTAAAAATACCACCGCAAGCCGAGCCGGTTAATTTGATGTTGTTTTGGGTTGGATGAATGGCCACACAGTTAATCCTTCCACCAATATTGCCGGGGCCCAACTGGGTCCATGTTGTATTGAGTCCGGATGCGCTTGCACGGCTTTTACTGGTAGAAATTTCATGAAGTCTTTCATAAATCAAGGCAACATTCACCTCGTTTTCGGGATAAAACCTTTGTTGGTAAAACCAATCATTGGGGGCAAATTTGTCTTTTTCTTTTTTCGATTCTTTGGATGAAAATTGTACTGCAACAATCAAAGCAACAGCAACAGCCACTGCTGCCATGATGTTAAAGGGTAAATAGGCTTTGAAAAATTTCATGTGTCTGAAATGAATTTTTAAAGATAAATAAATTTTAGCTTTTCTTGTAATCCCTCTCGGTTTTTGTTTTTATCCGATAGAGGAAATAGAGGGAAAGGCCACCAAGAAAACTGAAGTAAACATACTCTACCGACCAAACCCATTCAATGCTTAAATGCCATTGGATGGCGGCCAGATAAGTGGCATAAAGGTAGAAGAGAATGGTAAGCGATTCTATGATCAGGGATAGCATGGTTTTTCCGGTTCCGGAAACCGCACTTAACAAAATACCTACCGCAGAATACATCATCAGAGAACCAAGGATAACGTAAAGCGATGGAAGGGTGGCTGCAACCAATTGCCGGTCGTCTGTGAAAATTCCGAGCATGATTTGTGGTATTAAAAGCGCCATAAGCGCCATGATTGCAGTGCAAGCCATACTGAAGGAAATGATTCGTTTTAACAAAGCAAACAAATGCCCAATTTGTTTTTGCCCGTTTAAATTACTTACCAGCGTATTGGTTGCAGAACTGAAACCCATGAGTGGTATCATCAAAATCATATAGCAGTTTCTTATCAGATTGGAGATGGCCAAAGGGCGCTCACCCAACTTTTCTACAATCATGAAAAAAATAAACCAAGAGCATAAAGCAATAAAAACCTGAAACATGATGGGAATAGCAATGGTGAAAATTTCTTTTACCAATGCAGGACTAAATTTCCGGAATTCGAACAAATTAAATTGCTTTCGCTTTACCGTTTTTAAGGTATAAATCACCGCAAAAATGAAAGCAATACACTCTGACAGGCTACTCGATAAGGCCGACCCAGCCGTTTCCATTCTCGGAAAACCATGATGACCAAACACCAACAGGTAGTTGAGGATGATGTTGCTTACGGCCATGATGAGGGTGGTATAAACCACAATTTTGGTTTGTGATATACCCGTGAAAAATGCTCTAAGCGAAAATATCAAAAAGGCAAAGAAAACTCCGAAGCTTCTGAAGTATAAAAAATCTAAACTGGCTTTCAGTACTTCATCACTTTGGACAAATAGTTTTAATAAAAATGGGCCAGAAAATTGCAAAAATAGGAAAACCAAAACCGACAAAATCAGCATTGAGTAAAGGGTATGATCAAGCACCTTTCCCATTTCTTTTTGACGGTTTTCTCCGTCATAACGTGCAATAATAATTTGGGTGCCTATACAAAAACCATAGCCAAGCATCATTAGGGTAACATAAAACAGTCCTGCAATGGCCGATGCTCCCAAGGCTACTTCATTGACCCTGCCCAGAAAAGCTGAATCGGTAATGTTAATGAGGGTTTGTGCTATCCCACCCAATATGATAGGATAGGATACCTTCCAAATGTTGGAATAAGAAATTAATTCTTCGGTACGCAAGGATTGTTCTTGCATCAAGGTCATGGGTTCTTTTTATTTTTCTAATCTACCATCAGCAACATCCCTTTTAAATACTCTCCTTCGGGATGAAACAATGAAGGTGCATGATCGGCCGGTTGCCCAAGCAGTGCGAGCGGACGAACCTTTCTGCCGGCAAGGATGGCAGCCGATGTGATGGTATTAAAGAATAAAAATTTATCTACCGCCTGACTACAGGAAAAGGTAAACAACAAACCACCCGGTTTAATTTTGCTGATGGCCATTTGGTTTAGTCGCTTATAACCCTGAACCGCTTTGTGTTTTACGTGATGATGCTTTGCAAAGGCAGGAGGATCAAGAACGATGATATCAAACAACTCCTCCATGTTGGTGAGATAATCAAAGGTATCAGCACAAACATTTTCGTGGCGTGTATCCTCTCCAAAATTAAGCGCCACGTTTTTTGCGGTAAGATCCATCGCCTTCTGCGAACTATCCAACGATACAACCCTTGATGCACCCATGCCAAGTGCATAAACACTAAAACCACCGGTATAGCAGAAGGTATTTAATACACTTTTTCCTTTGGCATATTCGCCCAATATTCTCCTGTTTTCGCGCTGGTCGAGAAAGAATCCTGTTTTTTGGCCTTTCTCCCAATCAATTAAAAAATGAAATCCGTTTTCGGTGGCGGTATTGTTTTCACTGTTGCCAAACAACCAACCGTTTCCATCGTTGGCCATTACATCGGGTAGGGTTTCTGCACTCTTGTCATAGATGCCTTTTAAATCCTTGCCCATGGCCTCTTTCAGCGCCTCTACAATTTCTTTCCTGGATAAATACATGCCCGTTGAATGACATTGTATCACCACCGTACCGTTGTAGTAATCCGCAATTAACCCCGGTAATCCGTCCCCTTCTCCAAAAATTAAACGAAAACAATTCGTTTTTTCACTGATGTTGAGTCCAATATTTTTTCTGAACTGAACAGCTTGTTTTATTTTTTCATTCCAGAAATCGGCTTTCATGGCTCCATCTCCGAATTGTATCATTCTTACCGCAATGCTTCCACCGCTAAAATGACCATGACCCAACAATTCATCGTGGTTAGAATAAACCTGCACCAAATCACCTTCAGCAGCCTCACCCTTGATTTTTTTGATGGCCCCGGAAAAAATCCAAGGATGAAATCGTCTTACAGATTGATCCTTGCCTGAGCCTAAAATTATTTTGGGAAGTTCCATGGATTGTTTTGGTTTGCAAATTAAATTGCGCCAAATTACTAATTTAAGCAGTATTTTAGCCCTTTGCAAAAGAATGATTTTAATCGAATACCTTAATTACTGGAAAGATGAACTGCGTTCAGTTTATTCGGAGCAGGAGGCTCAATTGCTTTTCGACCGCGCCTTGCATGATTTTTTGCAAATTAATGCTTGGAAGCAACGCACCGAACCCAATGCAGTTTTAAGTGATAGCCAAAGGCAGGTTTTAAGCCCGGTGCTTTCTTCGCTCAAGGAGGCAAAACCCTATCAGTACATTACCGGTCGTGCCGTTTTTTTTCATCTTAATCTTTTTGTCGGACCCGAAGTCCTGATTCCACGGCCCGAAACGGAAGAATTGGTGCAATGGATCAGGAATGATTATGCATCCCAAGCCAATCTCTCTTTGCTTGATATATGTACCGGAAGTGGTTGCATTGCTCTGGCCTTGAAGAGTTTTTTTTCATCGGCCAAGGTGGATGCCCTTGATATTTCTTCCACAGCCCTTCAAACGGCAAAGAAAAATGCCTTGGCCAACCAACTCGAAGTTAACTTTTTTAAGAAGGATATTCTGCTTGAAGTACCCGACAATGGCCCTGCTTACGATATTATCGTTTCCAATCCTCCTTATGTTCCTCTGTCCGATCAGTCTTCAATGAGCAAAACGGTATTGCATTTCGAGCCGCATCTTGCCCTATTTGTCCCCAATGATGATCCTTTGCTGTTCTATAAACGCATTTTGAATTTAGCCCCGGAACTGTTAAAGCCCTCAGGAGCTCTTTATTTTGAGTTGCATGAAAGAACGGCAAGTGATTTAATGCGATGGATTGAAGAGAAAGAAATTTTTAGTGCATTTTTGTCGCAAGACCTCTCAGGAAAACAAAGAATGTTGAAAGTGGTTTTTATATAAATGCGGAACTCATCCACCATCATCCTTGCGGCATTGGTGCTGTCTTTGTTTTTGATTGCATTTTTTTCCTGCAATGATGAGCAAAAGGTAAAAAACGCGGATAAGATTGTAAGCAATACTTATTTAAATCTTGCCGACTCGGCTCGTTATGTTGGCATGGAGACTTGCGCCCAATGTCATGGCAACAAGCACGAAACTTTTTTGCATACTGGAATGGGTATGTCTTTTGGCCCGGCCACTCAGCAAAAAAGTGCTGCTAAATTTTCAGGACACCAGGCCGTTTATGACCGCGATCTTGATTTGTATTACAAGCCCTATTGGCATGCCGATACCTTAAAAATTCTTGAGTATCGGCTCGATGGCAAGGATACCATTCACCGTTTTTCTCAACGAATTGATTATGTGGTGGGCTCCGGACAGCATACCAACAGTCATTTATTTTTGTCGGGTGGCTTTTTGTTTCAGGCTCCCTTAACCTGGTATGCACAAAAACAACAATGGGATTTACCACCGGGTTTTGAAATGGGCGCCAATACGCGTTTTTCGAGAAAAATAGGACTAGAATGCATGAGCTGCCACAACGCATTGCCACAGTTTGAGGTTGGCTCAGAGAACAAGTTTTCGAATATTCCCGGAGGAATTTCCTGCGAGCGTTGCCACGGACCAGGCTCCATTCACGTGCAACAAAAGAAATCAGGCATTATTATCGATACCTCAAAATTTATCGACTATTCAATTGTGAACCCTGCCAAACTTCCCATTGATTTGCAATTTGACATTTGTCAACGTTGTCATTTGCAAGGCAATGCAGTATTAAAAGAAAATCATTCTTTTTTCGACTTTAAGCCCGGCATGAAATTGTCGGAGGTAATGACCGTTTTTCTTCCCCGTTATCAAAACGATGAAGAGAGTTTTATCATGGCATCGCATGCCGACCGATTAAAAATGAGTGCCTGCTTTATTGCCTCCAACAAAGGGAAAGAAAATAAAACCGGATCGGCTGCTACGCTTACCTGCATCACCTGCCATAATCCACATGTGAGTGTTAAGGAAACCGGATCAGAAATATTCAACAAGGCCTGCATGAACTGCCATGTTGTTGAATCAGGAAAAGAACCATGCAGCGAAACACCACAAAAAAGAAAATCCTTGAATAACAATTGTGTGGCCTGTCACATGCCTTCTTCCGGTTCGGTTGACATTCCGCATGTTAGCATTCATGATCACTTTATCAGGAAGCCTGTTTCTGTTCAAAAAATTGAGCAGGTGAAAAAGTTTGTGGGCTTGATGGCAGTTAATGAAAAGAATCCTTCTGCAATGGTTAGACTCGAAGCTTTCCTTAATCAATTCGAAAAATTCGACCGACAGCCTTATTTGTTGGATTCGGCCAGGCAATACCTTCAATTGTTGAAAGCAAACAGGTCTTCACAAATTTTGTCACTCGAAATCCGTTATCATCATTTAAAGAACGATGTTGCTGCCATTTTGCAAACCGTAGCCCGTTTTGGTTCAGAAAAAATATTGCAACAATTGGTGCGCAGTAGTGCCGATAACAAGGATGCATGGACTTGTTACAGAATAGGTGAAGCCTACTATCTTTCCGGCAAACCGCAAGAGGCCTTTAGTTTTTTCGATAAAGCTGTTTATCTTGCTCCCTTGCAGGCTGAATTTTTGAACAAAAAAGCTGCCTCCTTAATGCAATTGAACAAACAAGATCAGGCAGAGAAAATTTATCGGCAGATCATAAAAGACCATCCCTATTTTTCTCCTGCATTTTCCAATTTGGGATATCTTTCCATGAACAAAGGAAACTATACCGAGGCCATGCAGTTGCTGAACAAATCTTTACAATTGGATCCGGATTATGAGTTGGCTGTTTTCAATAAGGCTACGCTTCTCTTACAAATGAACCGCAAAGCAGAAGCCATACAATTGCTGAAGCGTTTTCAAAAAAGGTTCCCGAAAAATCAAAAGGCACAAAAGGCCCTGCAAAGTTTACAAGAATAATCTGCTATGACCGCTAAGAAGACCGCTAAAAGCAAGAAAAAATCCGGATCCGGCTTTGCCAAAAAAGTTTTGTGGGCCTTCCTGGCTTTGATTTTATTAGGGGTTGGTTCAGCAGCATGGTATGCCTACAAGGGAATTTACTATAACAATGTTCATTTAGGTGAAAAGAATTATCGCTTTTTTTTCGTGCATACCGGAGATAGTTTTGACGATGTGCTCATGAATTTAAAACAGGAAGGAATTCTCAGGGATGAGTCCTCTTTTAAATGGCTGGCCATGCAAAAAGGTTATCCTGATAAAATCCGACCCGGAAGATACAGGATTACCAAAGGCATGAGCAACAACCATTTGGTGAACATGCTGCGGGGCGGACTTCAAGAACCTGTTCGATTGGTAATTTCCAATGCCCGAACACTGCCTGAGTTAGTAGGAAGAATTGGTGCACAGCTGGAGTGTGATAGCCTTGCCTTAATGAATTTGTTGCAGGATGAGGTTTTTTTGAAGCCCTTTGGCCTTAACAGAAAGAATGCCTTGGCCTTTTTTATTCCAGATTCCTATGATTTTTATTGGAATACCACCGCCAAAGATTTTTTATCAAGAATTGGAAGCTACTATGAAAAATTCTGGAACGCAGAGAGGAAGAAAAGTGCCTCGGTTTTGAATTTAAGCAGGGGAGAAGTAGCCACCCTGGCAAGCATTGTGCAGCAGGAAAGTAATTATAAGCCCGAAAGACCTATCATTGCCGGTGTTTATTTAAACCGTTTGCGCAAAGGAATGCGATTGCAGGCCGACCCAACGGTGGTATTTGCGGTTGGTGATTTCTCTATCCGAAGAGTACTAAAGGAACACTTGAGTTACGATTCTCCTTACAACACGTATTTGTATGCCGGACTCCCACCCGGACCAATCGCATTGCCGGCAAGGGATGCCATTGATGCTGTGCTCAAGGCCGATAAACATAATTACCTGTATTTTTGTGCCCATGCAGATTTTTCGGGCAAGCATGCCTTTGCAGCTAATCTTGCCGAGCATGACAAAAATGCCGCTAAATTTCGTAAGGCACTGAATAATAGGAAGATATTTCGCTAGTAGGACTTGTTAACAAGCGAAATTGCAGGGAATTGCAATTTTTTTTGTATCTTGGTCGTTAGACAAGTCATAACCCTGCGAAATGATAGCTCCTGCATCGATTCTTATCTGGTTGAGTTTAGCCCTGGTTCAGGTCACTGAAGGTCCTGCCGATGGAGGCAAAGCCACGGTTGCCGGAACAAAAGTGCCCGAAAACACGACCACTTCGGGAGCCGAAAAAATTCATTGGTTAAGTTTTGAAGAGGCTGTGGCGCAGAATGATGTTATGCCCAAAAAAATCTTCATTGATGTTTATACTGATTGGTGCGGATGGTGTAAAAAAATGGATGCATCAACTTTTCAACACCCTGTTATTAAACAATTAATGTCGAAGTATTTCTATGCTGTTAAACTGAATGCAGAAACCAAAGATACCATTCGGTTCAGGGATCAAATCTTTACAGCCGATGCTAAACCAAAGGCTCCCAATACATTAGCCGTTTCTTTGTTGAATGGCAAAATGTCTTACCCCACCACCGTTTTTATGGATGGTGCCTATGGAATCCTTTCCCCGGTACCCGGATTTCTTTCTGCTGATGTGTTGGAAAAAATTTTGGTATTCTATGGTGAGGATCATTATAAATCTGTATCTTGGGAAAACTTTCAGACCACTTTTAGGGGTCAAATAAAAATGGGGGGGGAATGAACAAGATAAAAACCAGAGTTGCCGAGGCCTTTCAAACAGGAATGTTTGATGAGGAACTGATTGAGAAAAGAATCGGAATGCCGATTCCTGTATTAATGCAGGTCCTCGATAACCGGAATATTGAATTGCGTACCCTCGAAACCCTAAGCAAAGAATTAAGAATTCCGCTCTATTCCTTGTTTCAGGATGCTACCATTTATGATCTGGAAGCCGGTCAAATTAACCATTACATCAATCGGGAAACCCGCACCGAAATTGATAACCTTTTGGTTGAAAACAATAAGTTAAAAAAACAGGTGGAGGAATTAAAGGAGTTACTACTGCTCTGCAAAACCACCTATAATGAACAGTAATGCCATGAAAAATAACCTTTATTTTCGATCGGCAGGTTCAGCACTATTATTATTGCTGCTTCCACTAACCCTGTTTTTTTCTTCCTGTGAGGAAAAAAAGGGAAGGGCCATTCTTATTCAACCGCAGGCGCAGGTTGATTCTACTTTGCCATTTTTAAAAAATCTTGAAAATGTTGCATCTTCACCAAGAACCAACCTCGTTGATTCCTTTTTTACCCTCATTCATAAAAAGAATGAATTTAATGGCACTGTTCTGGTAGTTGATAATGGTGAGGTGATTTACCGTAAAGCCTTTGGTTATGCCAATTTTAAAACCAAAGACTCTTTAACCCCTTTCTCGGTTTTTCAATTAGCCTCCGTTTCAAAGCAATTCACCGCTATCAGCATCCTGCAATTGTATGAACAAGGAAAATTAAGTCTTCAAGACCCTGTCTCTAAGTTTTTTCCAGATTTTCCTTACAAAAACATTACGCTGCAATTACTGCTTTCCCATCGTTCAGGATTGCCCAACTATGTTTATTTTTCTGAGGAATATTATGCTGAAAAAGATAAGCAACTGACCAATGCCAAATTGATGGAGCTTCTTTCTAAACACAAGCCTCAATTGTATTTTGAACCCGATAAAAAGTTTAATTACTGCAATACCAATTATTGCATTCTTGCTTCGGTGGTAGAAAAAGTAAGCGGAATTTCTTTCGCACAGTATGTTTCGAAAAATCTCCTGCAAAAAGTTGGTCTGGAGTATTCTTTTATTTCTACACCCAATAATGCAACCCAGAAAAAATTATTGGTAACCGGTTACGATGAGAATAACCAAGAATCAGTGCCTGATTATATG
>JBILVQ010000359.1:0-2759 GCA_044370375.1 Bacteroidia bacterium | reverse complement strand
AATCATCAATGCCAACTCACTTGAATATGATGAACGATTGGGCATTGATGCCAAGCGCTTAATTGGTGAGGTGATTTTTAAGCATGAAGGGGCGCTGATGTATGCCGACAGCGCTTATTTTTTTGATGGTAAAAACTCTTTGGATGCCTTTGGTAATGTTCACATCAACCAAGGTGATACGGTGCATTTGTACGGTGATTTTTTAAAGTATGACGGCAACTTGCGCAAAGCTGTGGTGACCGGAAAAAATCTTCGCTTGATGGACAAAGAAATGACTTTATACACCACCAAATTGGAGTATGAAACAAGTACCAATCAAGCATGGTACAATCAGCCCGGCCGCATTGTGAATGGCAAGAATGTACTAACCAGCAAAAGGGGGCGCTATTATTCTCGTTCGAAAGATTTTTATTTCAGCGATGATGTGAAATTGGTGAACCCCGATTATACCATGACCTGCGATACTTTGCGTCATAATACCGGGACTGAAATTTCTTACTTTTTAGGTCCTACGCACATGAAGGGAAAAAAAGAAACCATGTATTGTGAACGCGGTAAATACGACAGCAAAAAACAACAATCGTTGATGACGAAGAATGCATGGTTGTCGCGCGATGGCCAATCCATAAAAGGAGATACCGTTTATTATGATGATCAATTGGGTTTTGGAAGAGCGGATGGTCATGTTGAAATGCGCGACAGCAGTGAGAAAGTGAACATCAGCGGTAGGAAAGCGATGTATTACCGAGCGCAAGATTCAACGGTGGTTACCCGTGATGTTTTGATGGAACAGTTTTTTAAAACCGATACTTTGTTTTTGCATGCCGATACCTTGATATCGGTTGCCGATACGGCTAAGGTGAAGAAAAAGATGGCAGAAAAAATTATCGACAATCCCAAAGATTCTATTTTTCTGAGCCAGGAAAGTAGTGATACATTGCGAGGGATAAAACCTGCTCCCAAAGATTCTACCAACCGCAGAATAAGGGCTTTTCATAAGGTTAAAATTTTTAAGAGCGATTTTCAGGGACTGTGCGACAGTTTGGTATATGATGGCAAGGATAGTTTGATGCGTTTGTTTATTACGCCTGTTTTGTGGAACGAAAAGAACCAACTCAGTGCCAAACATATTACGCTAACCATTGCCAATGGTGAGATTTCGGGACTGCACATGTATGATAATTGTTATATTGTTTCGCAGGAGGACAGCAGTCGGTTTAATCAGGTGAAAGGAAAGAACATGATTGGCTATTTTATCAAAGGGGAGTTGAAGAAGATTGATGTTTTGGGTAACGGACAAACCTTGTATTACATCAGGGATGATGACAAAAAGTATGTGGGTGCGAACCGTGCGGATTGTACCAACATGACGATTTTTATGGGAGAAGACAAGGTGGATAAGATTACTTTCTATCAGCAACCTGATGCTACGATGTATCCTTTGAAGGATTTGCCGGCAGTTGATGCGCGGCTCAAGGATTTTCATTGGTTGGGTGCATTCAGACCAAGCGGAAGAGCGGATGTTTTTCAATGGCGTGAGTTACCTGAGTCCTATCGTACTTATCAGGAAATTAAATCGGCACCACCACCGCGCAAAAGCAAGAACAAAAGGAAGTAGGCATGGAAGAGCAGCGCAAGGCAGGGGAGCGGAAGGTTTCCTTTGTTCGTACTGAGGATGGTTCTTTCACCTTATTTGTGCCGGAACTTCAGGAGCATTATCATTCCACGCATGGTGCATTGGCCGAATCGCAGCATGTGTATGTGGATAGTGGTCTGATGGCATTCGTACCATGTCCTAAACGGATAAAAATTCTGGAGGTAGGTTTAGGCACTGGATTGAATGTCTTGCTCAGCTTCAGGGCGGTGCAGCATTTTTTTCCGATGGGTGCAGATTATGTTGGATTGGAGCCCTTTCGCCTGCCTTCAGCCATCATAGACAGCATGGGTTATGATGGGCTTTGCGAAGGGGAGGAGGAGCTTGCTTTGATAAAGAGATTAACGGATTTGCCGGCCGGGGAAAAGCGACACATTAATGATAAATTTAGTTTATGCATAGAAGAAGTACGCTTAGAAGGGTATGCCTTGAAAGGTTCTTTCGATTTGATTTATTTTGATGCCTTTGCACCGGTCGTTCAGCCTGAATTGTGGGAAGAAGCTGTGTTTGTGCGCCTGTTTGATGCTTTGTTGCCCGGAGGGATTTTGGTGACCTATTGTGCGCAGGGAAAGTTTAAGCGAGCGCTAAAGTCGGCAGGATTTGTTGTAGAAGCCCTGCCCGGGCCTAAAGGAAAAAGGGAAATTACAAGAGCAAGGAAGTTAGGGTAAAAACTTCAATGCGGTGCATGTAGACTTTCGGCATTTAAAGATGGCAGCATAACGCTTAGTGCTTAGCGCTGAGAAAATATCCTTTTTCTACTGAAAATCTGGTTTGGTTGTGTGTATCCTGTGACCTTGGTTTATTCTACCAAATAGGGCACTTTGCCATCTGTAATAATTACTTTGCTGTTGGTTGATTTTGATAATTCAATAAATGCTTCAATGCTTCGTATCTTTATAATTTGATCCGTCAATCCCTCCGACAGTATTTTTTGAGCGTCTTTGGTTCCTGTTGCCTCAATAACCTTTCTTTCTGCTTCCAGTTTTTCTTGTTGAAGAATAAAAACCATTCGCATGGCATCTTGTTCAGCTTGTAATTTTTGCTCGATGGAGGTAGAAAGGCCAATGGGCAACTGAATGCTCTTCATGAGCACTGCTTCAACGAG
>JBILVQ010000110.1:0-9988 GCA_044370375.1 Bacteroidia bacterium | reverse complement strand
GGTGGTTCGGGCAACATAGCCATTATTGTCAGAAATAATTCCTGTAAACTCATCTATCCAATGCATGGCATAAAATGGAGAGAAGACAAAGCTAGGGGAAGCATCTGTCCAGGTAGCACCGCCATTTGTGGTTTTTTTGAGGGCTCCAGTTTCACCTAAAAAGAAGCCAACATTAGCGTTTATGAAATGCAAATCGTTAATATCAGAGGTAACTCCTGTGTTTACGGTGGTCCATGTGCTGCCACCATTCACCGTTTTGTACATTACACCGCCAAGCCCGGCAATATAGCCTGTAGTAGCCGTTGGGAAACTAATGGCTTGAAGTGTGTTGGTGCTGGTCATGATTTGTGTTGTAAGTGTTTGCAGCCCATTGGTGGTTGTCACTACTTCACCATTAGACCCAACAGCAATTGCCTTTTGCGGGCTGATGGCTGCAAGATCATTAAGGTTGGTAAAGAAGTTGGCGGTATCATACAACCAGGTATTACCTCCATCGGAGGTTCTGCCCATGATTCCATTATCGCTACAAACCCAACCGTTGAGAGGGTCAGTAAATCTTATGCAACGATTTGATGCCAGCCCAAAACCTAAATTAGGATTGGTGTAAGTATTAGAAAAGTTTTGTGCCATACGCATTCCACCGCCAAACCCACCAATAAATATGGTGGAATTGCTGTTGAGTGCAACACATTTCATGTTCATGCCGGCATAGGCAAACGTAGCTGTCCAATTGGTACCATTGTTTGTTTTATAAAAATACCCATCAGAAATGGCAATACCGCGGGTAGGGCTGTTAAAAGAAATTTGTGTAATTTCTTCAAAGTTGGCCTGATTCAATTGTTGCTGCCAGGTTAAGCCACCATTGATGGTTCTGAATATTTTACCAGAATAGGATCCTGCCCAACCGAGGGTATCATTCAAAAAGGTGAGGCTATAGCAATTGTTTTGAGGAAAGCTATTTACCAGCGACCATGAAATTCCACCATTGGTGGTTTTGTAAAGTCCGTAATTTTCACCACCGGCATAACCGGTATCGGCATTTAAAAAAAAGATACTTACAAAATTGGCTACATTGCCTGTAACCAGAGGAGTCCAGGATTGTCCGGCATTGGTAGTTTTTAAAATTTTTCCTAATCTTCCTGCAACATAACCAATGCTGTCGGTAGGAAAATGGATGGCATGAAAAGTAACAGGCAGGGTATCGAGCAAAAGATCCCATTGCTGACCGCCATCGGTGGTTTTGTAAATTTGGCCTCTACCGTTTTGCACTCCTGCAGCAACGTAATAAGTCATAGAATCTGCAATGCAAACTGCCCTGAAATCAGAGATGGTAGGAATTTGATGAATGTTCCAGGTGGCACCGGTATCGTTGCTCATTAAAATAGTGCCCTGATCGCCAACGGCAATGATGCGATTATCGTTAATAAAATGGGCGTTGTTAATGTTGTGCCCCTGTACTTTTGGCGATTTCCAGGAATAGGGAATGATGTTGTTAATGAATTGAGCATTGACCATCTTTACAATGAAAGAAAGGCAAAGCAGTAGGAGTAATTGTTTTTTCATGGGGTAAAAAATTGCTCTAAAATTAAGAAAAAATATCAATTTTGGGGCGGTAAATCCAGCATTCATGAGGATTTTATATTGTGGAATGCATGGATTACGCGCCCAGTAATTATATTTACCGGACCAAGTAACCCTGAATTCAACAGATTTTTCGTGATTTCTGAAAACAAAAATCATTTAGAGAGCATAGATGTGCTGAGAGCCATCGCCATTATTGCTGTGTTTTTTTACCACGCCAAATGGGGCTATGGGCATGCCGAATATGATACCAATGGCTTGCTTGTTTTTCATTCCTTCAAAGAACTGATGTTGATTTTATCGCCTACCGGTTTTGGTTGGACAGGCGTGGAATTATTTTTATTGATCAGCGGATTTTTAATTCACAATGGTTATCTCGCAGGCGAACAGCAAGGGAAAGAGCTCAATGTTTGGAATTTTTACAGCAAACGTTTTTGGCGAATCTTTCCACCTTATTTTTTAGTGCTTGTATTTTTTGCCTTTGGTTCCAATCCACTGCGTTATTTGTACGACTTCAATATTTTAAAAGATTTTCTTTTGCATGTTTTCTTTTTGCATAACCTTTCAGAAAGTTCTTTTTTTACCATCAATCCGGCCTTTTGGAGTTTAGCCCTGGAAATACAGTTATATCTGATTTATCCGCTATTGTTGATGATTCGCAAAAGGTTTGGCATGGGTACAACATTTTGGATGCTTTTGGGACTGTCTTTTGTATTGGCCGGGATAGGCTTTGCTTGGAAGGGATATCAAGAGCATTTACCCTATGATGCCTCTGTTTTTAAATTTTGGATTGTGTGGGCAACCGGGGCCTATTTGGCAGAGAAGTTCAGGAACAAAGAGCGCATTTTTCCAAAGTTTTCGTTGCTTATTTCCTTATTGCTTTTTGTTGGCTTGATGGCATCCAAAGCCTTTTTAATTGGCTCAAAATTTCAACTCTACTTTTGCACTTTTGCTTGGCTGGCCTTTTTCGATTGGTTTATCAATAGCGTTTATATCTCAGGTTCCTTGCATAAGCCAATCTTTAAATTTCTTTCGGTAATTGGTGTTTGCAGTTATAGCATTTACCTCATTCATCAGCCTTTTTTATTAGATATGATTGAATACCTATGGCCATGGTGGAAGGGAAGTTTAGGTATGTTCGTGAAAAGTAGTTTGGTCTTTTTAATTTTGTTTTTTCTTTCCTATGGAATGTATGTCTTTGTAGAACAACCTTCCATTGCTTTTGGGGCCAAATTAAGGGCTAAGAAGAAGTCCATGCAACATTAGTTGTTCCGTTTTTAGCGCAGTAATTCCATCCATTTTCAATGTTAACCCTGTTCACGAAAGGATAAAGAGGGGATGAGTTATTGGGATATTCATTCGAACAGGCCTTTCAATATAGATCCTGTTCATCAATTAAATCGGCAATATCTCTGTATTGTAGATTTTTCAACTCTAGGTTCTTGTCTGCATCTTGCATGCGGTCGATGAGGCTGGCATTGCCATCATCAATCCCATACAAATTGTTCATGTCAATGACATCATAAAGTTGGGTATTGCCTTGTAGGTTTTTGGTTTTTCCAAAGTAAATATTGATACCTGCTTGTAAGAAGGGGGCTCTCAGGAGTTCCTGACGACTAAACTCATAGCGGTTTCTTCGCACGATTGCGCGGTTATCAATTTTATCGGCACGCATTATTAAACCGGTAGAGGTTCCTGCAGCAATGAAGAGCGAACAATGAGGACCAAATCTGAAATTACCCTGCAATCCGGTCAATACATCTCTTCTTCCAAGGGTGATTTCGCGCGGTCGATCAAAGAAGTTGGGGTCTTCGTTTTTAAAATTATAAACGGTGCCCTGAACCTTTGAAAACAAGCTGAAATTAAACCAGTTTTTGACAGGCACATTGAGGCTTAAACTTCTAGGAAATTCAATGCTGAAATTTACTTTTTCGTACCTGCCGAATCGAGCGCCCAAAATGGGAAGATTACGGGCCGAACCGCTAAGATAATTTCTCCAAACGCCAAGGCGAAAACTAAATTTCGGATTCACGGTGCGGTTGTAAATAAAAAGGGTACTCAAGCGGGTTGCATTGCGCAAGCCTAGGTTTTTTTGACCGGCCGAGTAGGGATTGATGGCAAGAAAAAAGGAATTCTTTTGGCCGTCATTATGAATAAACTTAAAGCCTAGTCCTAAGCGAGCCAGGGTTTTCACTTCGGGAGTGAAATAGGCATCAATGGCAGAAGCTGCGTAAGTTCCGCTAAGAAGGATGTGGGTTGTGCTGATGGTTTTATCTTCCTCATGATAACGGGTAATGGTTTTAAGCGGGGTATTAAAACCAAAAGCCAGCTCTGAGAAACGATAGCTTAACTCCGGACTACCCTTTACCTTACGGTCGGGTGTGGAAAAAGTATTTAGGTAAAGAGCCGATTTGATATAATGTTTTACTTCGTTTTGCTGAATGGCTTTGTTGATAGAGTCGGCATTCACCAGGCTCAGCATGGCTGATTTTTCGGGAGGATTTCCTGCCAGCGAGCAATTGAAATATAAAAGAACAGCCATGCTCAAGGGCCAGGCTATTCTTGCGAAAGAAAGTCTGCGCATGGCTTTAATTTTTATCCTTTAATTGTTTCAATAATTCCTTTTTGAAGGCTTCTTCGGCATGCATTAATTTAAGGACTTTCTTAATGGGCAATACCTGTTTAAATTTTTCGAAATAGGTTTTGTTCAATTCAACCTCTTTGGCCTTAAGTTGTAATTCAGCATCCACCAATTGTGCAGCTTCTTGATCGGTCATTTGATCGAGGTTGCCATTTTCTGCTCTTAGTTCTTTTCTTCTGGTTTTGCGCAAGGCTTCCAGCTTGTCTTGGTATTCGTTGTAAATAGGCCAAAACTGTTGTGCTTCCTTACCGGTAAGTTCCAGTTTTTGGGTAATGAAACCCATGCGGAGGGCTTCAATTTGTTCTTTCTTTTTCGGACCCGGTTGTGCCGGAGCCTGTTCAGGAATGACCAGAAAAATGAAGAAAAGAATAAAAATGTTTTGAAGGATTTTTTTCATGACAGGGTAATGCTATAACTCATTCACGAGGGTGTTTAGGTCAATGTTTTGTTCAAGTAAATAATCGGCAATGGCTTGATGGTCTTGGCTTGCAGCATCGAGGTCTTTGGTTTCTTCAGCTTTTTCTTCTTCAAGTTGACTCACTTCTTCCATAAGGGTTGCCTCATCGAATGATTCATTTTCGGCCACTTGAAAAATTTCCTGTTTGCTTAATTGGGCCAGTTGTTTTGTAGGTTGCTGCTCTTGAATCTCCTGTTGAAAAGGTTTAATGATCATGATGGCGAGTATCAAACAAGCGGCCAATGCAAAGCCTCCCCAGGCCAAACGTGGAATGAAGGGGGAGGGTTGATGCTTTCCTTCATGCACCTTGTTTTGAACAATGCGCGGCAAGGTCTCAAAATATCCTTCAGGCGCAATAGGATTCGTTTCGCTTTTCTGCTGAAGGGTTAAGGTTTTTATTTTATCGGGGAAGGATTCAAAATAGGATGCTTCTACTTTAAAATCATTTCCTTTTTTGAGCAACAAAAGATGCTGCATTTTATCCGGAAAGCTTTCAAAATAATTTTCGGGCACCCTGAACGGATCTTTTTTTCCTGCCATAGAACGCAGAACAGAAGCGCCTTCCGGAAGGTCATCGAAGTTTTGCTTATGGTTGTCAGGATTTTTCATGGTGATTAAACGCTCTTTGGACGATGGGAAGGGTAAAAGGTTTAATGGTTCAATAAAAATTGTTCGATTTTTTTCACAGCATGATGATATGATGCTTTCAAGGCACCAACTGATGTTTCGAGTACTTCCGACATTTCTTCGTACTTCATTTCCTCGAAATATTTCATGTTAAATACAATGCGTTGTTTTTCGGGCAATTTGAGAATGGCCTTTTGCAATTTTAGTTGAATGGCATCGCCTGAAAAGTGGGGGTCAGACTCCAATGTTTTGGAAAGTTTGTACTCAACATCCACGATGGGAATGAAAAAACGCTTTCTTTTCTTGTTTAGAAAGGTAATGCTCTCGTTGGTGGCAATGCGATAAAGCCAAGTATATAACTGTGCATCCTCCCGAAAGTTTTGGAGGTTTGACCAGGCTTTGATAAAAGTATTTTGCAACACATCATCCGTATCATCATGGTCAATGACAATCCTCCGGATGATGGAATATAGTTTGCGTTGGTATTTGTTTACAATGAGGTTAAAGGCATAACTTCTGGTGTTCTCATCCTTGAATTGGTCGAGGAGTTCACGGTCGTTATTGGCTTCTTTTTCGCTCATTCAGTTTTTTTTCTTTTGATGGCCTTTTGGGCTGCATCCACAATGCTCTGTGCGTTCAATCCGTATTTTTCCATCAAGCCTTCCGGGGTTCCGCTTTCTCCGAAGGAATCGTTGACCCCTACATATTCAACCGGTACCGGATGCTTCATGGCCAATAACTGACTAATGCTATCACCTAAACCACCATTGTATTGATGTTCTTCGGCTGTTACGGCACATTTCGTTTTTGCAACCGAGGCTAAGACTGCCTCATTGTCCAAAGGTTTAATCGTATGGATATTTATTATTTCCGCAGAAATGCCGATGGCTTCCAATTGCTCGCATGCCAACAGGGCTTGCCATACCAAATGGCCTGTAGCAAAGATACTTACATCTTTTCCTTCGCTTAATAGGAGTGCTTTTCCGATTTCAAATTTTTGATCGGCAGGGATAAAATTGGGCACTACCGGGCGGCCAAACCTGAGATAAACCGGACCTTCATATTCCGCAATGGCAAGGGTAGCTGCCTTTGTTTGATTATAATCGCATGGATTGATGACCACCATGTGGGGAAGCATTTTCATCAAACCCAAATCTTCAAGTATTTGGTGGGTAGCGCCATCTTCGCCAAGGGTTAATCCTGCGTGAGAGGCACAAATTTTTACATTCTTTCCGCTATAGGCAATCGATTGGCGAATTTGATCATACACCCTTCCGGTAGAAAAATTGGCAAAGGTTCCGGTAAAGGGAATTTTTCCGCCTACCGTTAAACCTGCCGCAATGCCCATCATGTTGGCTTCTGCAATACCAACTTGAATAAAACGTTCAGGAAAATCTTTGGCGAAAGCATCCATTTTTAGGGAGCCGGTCAGGTCGGCACATAAGGCAACAACCTCAGGGTTTTTTTTGCCCAGTTCATGCAATCCTGCGCCAAAGCCTGAGCGCGTGTCTTTGTTATCAATGACAGAATATTTTTTCATGTTAATTGGTTTTGATGGTTACATTGCCACCCGGTTCAATGGTAAATTCTCTTTCAATGGTGTAAATACTTTCTTTGGCGGCCTTGGGTTTAAAGACCAACCGATATCGTCCCGGCTGCAATACCAAAGTCTCCCGTGCAGGGTTATCAGGAAAATTATACAACCATTTGATTTGATTTTTTTCTTCCAAATACAAGCTGCCATAACCCGGAGCAGAGAACAAAATATTCGCTAAACCGGGTGGTGCAATCTGAACATTGGTGGTTTTGCTTTGCGAAATTTCTACATCATTGATGTAAACCCGCGGCATGGTCAATACTTCAAGGTCATACCTGCCAACCAGTAATTTTTCCGGCTTATCGGCTGTGCATACCAGCATGGTTTCCTTTTCTCCTTTCTTTCGTAAGATGTATTGAAGGCCCTTGTAATCGCGCGAAGAAGATTTCAAATTCAATATTCCCTGCGGACAACTGATGCCAACAATGTTGTGCTTTCCGGGAATAATTTCTATGTCTTTCTTTTCAACCGTTGGTGTTGTTTGTACTACCATGCGGTAGGTTGGAAGTGGATCAATGGGAATGGTATCGGGATAACCGGCATTGTTGATGGTATGTACCAAGTTATAACGCATGGCACCGGTGTGCTGATCATAAAAAGTCATGTTCACATCGGTTTCGCTGGGTTTTCCATTGGCATCCAATAAATTAACCTGAACCGTGGTAGAATTCAGCGCTTGAGAAATGATAATGCCCATGGCCATTTTAAAGGACTTTTCATTAGAGGCATCGAAGTATTTTCCAACGCATTCGAAAGATTTTTTGAAATTAATATCGAGCCCAACCCCCAAAACAAAAGGTCGTAGTACAATTCCTCTCGACTGCAGGGCCAAAGATACAGCGCAAGGGTCGCCATCACATTCTTCAACACCATCTGTAATTAAAATGATGATATTGCGGCAATCAGCACAAGCGGGGAAATCGCTTCCACATTGCTCTAAGGTATAAGCAATGGGGGTTGTGCCTTTGGGTGATGCGTTCTTGATTTTGTTTTTGATGGCAGGAATATTTCCTTTAGAAAAGGGTACTTCCAGCTTGGTGTCTTTGCAATTGGGACGAGGGTTAACGGAATATTCATGACCATACATGCGCAGGGCCACCTCAACGTTGGGAATAAGGGCCAAAGAATCCATGGTTTGCATTAAAATGGATTTTGAAACATCCATTTTGGTTGCAGATTCCCATTTTCCCACCATGCTGAGCGAGCAATCAAAAACAAACAAAATCCTTGTGGTAGGAAGTGTTTTTTTTGTTTGGGCAAGCAGGTTGGGCAGGCCAAGGGTAAGTAAAAAGAGAAAAAATAATGAACAACGGTTCCTCATTTCAGCAGACTGTTAAAAGGCGGGAGGCGATTAATAATCGGCCAATGAAGAAGGAAGCTGTTGCAAAGCAGCTTGCAACTGTTCATCATTAGGAGCCACCCCATGCCATTTGTGTGATCCCATCATATAGTCAATTCCCATGCCCATTTCTGTGTGCATCACAATAAGTACTGGTTTTTTGCGGCCGGTTTTTGCTTTTGCATTTTGAAGTGCTTCGATAACGGCCGCTAGGTCATTTCCTTTTTGCAGGGTTAAAACATCCCAACCAAAAGCGGTAAATTTGGCTTCAATGCTTCCCAAAGGCAATACCTGGTCGGTATCCCCATCAATCTGTCTTCCATTATGGTCAATGGTAAGAATGAGGTTATCAACTTGTTTGGATCCGGCAAACATGGCCGCTTCCCAAATTTGGCCCTCCTGAATTTCTCCATCCCCACACAGACAAAAAACCGTTTGCGGGTCTCCATTTAGTTTTTTTGCAATGGCAGCTCCAATGGCCACTGATAGTCCCTGCCCAAGTGAACCACTGGCGATTCTTACCCCCGGTAAATGGTCATGGGTGGTAGGATGCCCTTGCAAGCGGGTATTGATTTTACGGAAGGTAGCCAATTCACTCACCGGAAAATAGCCTGAGCGGGCCAAAACGCTGTAATAGACCGGAGAAATGTGCCCATTGGAAAGGAAAAACAAATCTTCACCCTTTCCGTCCATGGAAAAGGAGTCGGGATTGTGTTTCATTATTCTGAAATACAGGGCGGTTAAGAACTCGGTACAACCCAAAGAACCACCCGGATGGCCTGATTTTACTGCATGTACCATTCTAACGATGTCTCGTCTGATTTGGGTACATACTTCCTGAAGTGCGATGTTTGATTCCATAAAATATGCCCCAAAAGTAAGGCAAAAGGGCAGGGTAGGGCGCGGTGTTCAAAACTAAAAAGATTGTTGAAAACTCCGCTTTTGATGGGTCGTGTATTTTCCGCGCTCCCTTTCTCATTTCTTATATTTGCACGTTTTTTAATTAATGAAATGGGTGTACATTGTGGAATTGTAGGGCTCCCCAACGTGGGTAAGTCAACGTTGTTTAATTGTTTAAGTAACGCCAAAGCTCAGGCGGCAAATTTTCCTTTTTGCACCATTGAGCCTAATTTAGGGGTGACGAATGTTCCGGATGAACGTTTGTACGCACTCGAAAAAATTGTGAAACCAGAAAGGGTTTTGCCCGCTACCGTTGAGATTGTAGATATTGCAGGTTTGGTGCGCGGAGCCAGCAAAGGGGAAGGCTTAGGAAATCAGTTTTTGGGAAATATTCGTGAAGCCAATGCCATTATTCATGTTTTGCGTTGTTTTGACGACCCCAATGTGGTGCATGTGGATGGTTCCGTTGACCCGGTAAGGGATAAAGAAACCATCGATATGGAGCTGCAGTTCAAGGATTTGGATTCCGTTGAAAAGCGTATTCCTAAAGTGGAAAAAATGGCCAAGACCGGTAACGACAAAGAGGCCAAAAAAACCTATGACGTTTTGTTGGTTTTAAAAGAGCATTTGCTCAAAGGTCAGTCGGCCCGTTCAGCCCCTATTCATGAGGATGATTGGAAATTTTTAGCAGACCTGCAGTTACTGACCCTTAAACCGGTGATGTATGTTTGCAATGTGGATGAAGGTTCGGTGTTGCAAGGAAACAAATATACCGAGGCCGTTCGTGAGGCAGTAAAGGATGAGCAGGCAGAAATTGTGATTATTACAGCCGCCATGGAGGCAGAA
>JBILVQ010000358.1:0-2780 GCA_044370375.1 Bacteroidia bacterium | reverse complement strand
GCTGCTCTTTTTTGTTTATAGCGGAGCAGCCATGACAGGGCAAATTATCACGGCCGACCTGATTCTAAAAAACTACCGCGGCAAAAGAAAAACCCTTTACACCAACCTTATCGGCCTGCCGCTGGGGCTCATTGGCTTATTGCTGTTGGGCTTCATCATTGGCTCCTTGATTTACCGTTAAAGCCCCTTTTTTACCATATCCATACCGGTAAAAGCTTGAAAGTAAAATAGCACATGAAAGGCATAAAAAAACCTAAGATAATATTTTCTGTCAATTTTGCCTGCCTTTTAGTTTTATCTTGAATTATTTTACATTTCTCGAAAAATTATCATCCTTAATCCAATAAATGGCCAAAAGCAGCAGGCCTGTCCAAAAACCCCATTTAGAAAAAAACAAACCCATGAAATTAAAATTGATTATTAGCATGTCGGCTATTGTTCTTGTAGCAGGAGCCTGTAAAAAATCACCGGAGGTTAGTTTTACACCAAGCAAAACTACCGTTGAAGTTGATGAAGAAGTTAGCTTTAACAACACCACCACCAAAGCCAAAACCTACGATTGGGACTTTGGTGATGGCAACACCAGTCAGGAAGAATCGCCTAAACATTCATACAGTACTGAGGGCACTTACACCGTAACCCTTGAAGGGCATTCATCCAGCAACCATGATGGGTTTAGTTCATCCGATGAAAAAACCATCAATGTAATTCCTAAATCTTTTAACAGGGCTACCATCACCTCTGTAACCATTACCAGCTTTTCAGATGTAACCGGCAGTGGCTTTCAATGGGACGATGATGTGTTTGGCTCTAGCTCTTCTCAAGCATAGCCCGACCTTTTTGTAGCCTATAAAATGAAAAGCAACTCCAATTACATTGATTATTCTCCTTCCATCCATCTTAACAATTGTACCCAGAGTCAAATTCCGCTAACCATCGCCATAACAAATCCACTGGTGTTAACCGCTTCTTCCGCTACGCATACTTTCTTTTTGGTAGATTACGATGACGTTACCAACCCCAGCGATTCCAATGGCGATCATGATTTCTTTAGCAGCGTAGGCGTTGATTTAAGTTTAAGCAGCAACTTTGCCGGCAAAGACTATCCTGAAACCATTATCAAAACCAATAATTTCTACACCATGAAATTCAATATTACCTGGTCTAAATAGGCGGTATTGCTTTTGAAAGAACGCATCAGTCACACCTGATGCGTTTTTTTATGCTCAAAAAACTTTGCCTGATGAATATTCTTTAACTTCGCTGTTAACAATCAAGCGCCCATGATTTCCTATACCGGTTCTGGTGATCCTGCCAATCTAGCCCAAAAAAATTTTATTGAGTCGCTGGAACGTGCACTAAAAAAGTTGAATGCTGAAGGCAGTGGAAATTGTCATGCTACGGGCTATGAAATAGAAGCGAGGGTTAAACGCCACCCGCACCTTTTTCATTTGCATTACTATAAAAAGCAAAACACTGCATCTTCGGGCAACAAGACTGAATTGCCTCTTGATGAAGTGAACACCAAGGTAAGGGTTGAAGGCTTGTCATTGGTACCTGACCTAAGTTTGCAAAAATCAAAGTTAAAGCGACTTACCATTTCGCGTCAGCAAAAAGAATTGTTGCCTGCGCCTTTTGTGCTGTTAGCCAAACAAGAACCACCGGCTGAATTTATAAAACTGTTGTCGAAAAAAATTACCGACCACGAAATATCAACCTTTGAAATAGAAAATGGAACGCTTAGCGTGTCGCTTCATGCCGTATCATCCAATCCTTTAGAATTGATAAGTTTTTTGGAGCAATTGCTTGCAATAATAAGTTTGAAGGGATAGCGGGTTGAGACAAACCGCTGTTTTTTTTATTTCAATCCTTATATTTGATGCGTGAGCCATAAAAAACAACATTCACTTCGTACCGATCCCATTTGTCTTAATTGTGGCACTGAGGTAAAAGATAGATTTTGCGGGCATTGCGGGCAGGAAAACATTGAACCCCGACAGTCCTTTGCTCACCTGCTGGCTCATTTTTTCGAAGACCTTACCCACTACGAAGGCAAGTTTTGGGGCAGCATTAAATTCTTACTCTTTAAACCCGGCTATCTTACCCGGCAGTTTTTAGAGGGTAAAAGGAACAAGTATGTACTGCCGGTTCGTTTGTACATCTTCATCAGTTTTGTTACTTTTTTATTGCCCCATCTCCTCCCCGATTTTTCTAAACCCGAACAAAGAATTGTTAGCGCTGCGGATACTATAAAAGAAAATGGTGGACTGTTTTTAAATTTTGATGGATTAAATTTTGATATTTATGTACCCAATGTTTATAAAACCATCGAGGAATTTGAGACCGCAGAAATGGCCCGGCCACCGCACAAAAGATTAGGTGAATGGGAATTTTGGCTAGAGAAAAAATACATTTCACTTAACAAATACAGTCCGCATGAACTAGGGGTTGAATTCCGAAAAATCCTTGGAAGAAATATTCCCAAAGCCTTGTTTCTTTACATGCCACTTTTTGCCTTTGTCATTTGGTTGTTTTCTAACAAGAAAAAGTCATGGTATTTTGATCACGGAATTTTCACACTACACTACTTTTCCTTTGTGTTACTGGTGTATAATCTTCACACCATCACCTCCTCCATTAGCTCCGGAATGACTGTAGATAATGCATCAATGGTTTGGGTAATCAATACCTGCTTCCTGATGATTGTTTACCCTGTCTATTTCTTTTCGGCAAGAAAAAATGCTTACGGCTTAAACCGATTCAAAAATTATCTGGTTTCC
>JBILVQ010000209.1:0-5279 GCA_044370375.1 Bacteroidia bacterium | reverse complement strand
AATACCTGTCTAAAAGCCCGGCATTATCAATGAGTCCGTTAGGGGTTTCAAACGGACAACAACTTCCGCCTCTTGCGTAGCTTACCTTTTCGCCATTGGGTCCGCGCAGTGCATTTAAGAATCTCCGCTCGTTTTTTGGTCCGCTGCTTTCCTTCATACCGCCTACCTTGATGGGATTGTTTTGGTTGAAGCCATAAGATTTATCTTCTGTCTTTTCTTTCAACAGGTAGGTGTTGTCGTTTAAATACTCAACTTTTTGGCTTCGGTCGTCTCCATTGCTTCTGCTTTTGCTCTGCTTTTGGGCTGTACAAGCTCCAATCATGCATGCTAATAAAATCCATCCTGTCTTTTTCATGTTGTGGGTTGCCAAAGGTTTTTATTCATTGTTTTCACGATACAAATGTCTTCCTACTGCCCCTTTGTAACCAAGGGCTCTTCCTTTGATGAGCCAAGAAGTACCAAAAGCAAAAAGGGCTAAAGCTTCGCAGCCAAGGGTTGCATAGGCTACCTTTAGGTAACTAAGAATAGGAACCAGCAGAATAAAGAGCAGCATCAATCCGCCACAGGTGCGGTAAATAACATTTTCATTGAACAAGCTAACGGGTATGTTAGGGTCTTCGTTTTGTCCGATGGTAAACACCTTCAGGGAGATGAGGGCAAGAATAACAAAGAAGGCGGCTGCAAAAACATAATGCAGTGTTCCCAAGGCAGGGTGACAATAGGGAATGAGGGTGTATATTTTTTCTTGGCAGGCCAGGGGATTGGTGGGAAACAGGGCCACGCCAAAGGCCATGGCTCCGGCAATGTTGGTCAAGAGGTTGTCGTTTTTCCAGAATTCGGGATTGGTGTGGCCGCGGTAACGAATCAGGAAGAGTCCTACTGCGCATAATACGCCTGTAAAGAGTTCGCGCAAATTGGTATAATAGTAATGACTGATAGAGGGTTGTACCCGGGTATGAAAGAAATTAAATTGTGGCAGAATTAACAAAACAATGGGAAGCCCTACCCCAAGAAATCCAATGGCAGAGCGGATGCGCCAAAAAGTTACTTTGTCGTTATCCGCAGCCTGTGCTTTGAACAGATGAATCATATAGGAATACTACTGTTAAACGATATTCGGATGTTGAAAGGTAAGCAATAAACTTTGTGCCATAAAGCATACTTAAATTTTTTTTCTTTATTTTTTTTCAACCATACCTTGGGGAGGGTGGCCTTGGAAGAGGCTATTGAAAATAGTTCTATTTGGTTGACGGTTGATTGAGGGATGCCGGTATTTTTGTTTCAAATTTATCCACATGTATATACAAAGACGTTACCCTTTCAGGAGTGTGTTGATCTGGACCAAAAGGGAGTTGATATTTTTCGCCATTCTTTCTTCCGTTTACACGCTTGCCTATGAGTTGTTGGGCATAAAGTGGTTGCAGGTGCCCTTGGCTCCGGTGGGATTGATTGGCACGGCAGTGGCCTTTATGGTGGGTTTTTAGAATAATTCAGCTTACGACAGAATATGGGAGGCCAGAACCATTTGGGGAGGCATTGTCAATATTTCCCGCTCCTTTATCATTACGATGAAGGATAGTTTTTATATACACAACCATACCCTTGCCAAGGATGAGTCAGCCACCATTCGGGTGATTACGCACCGGCACATTGCCTGGCTTACGGCCCTGCGCTATGCATTGCGTTCGAAACGAAACTGGGAGGCTTCTTATGAGGATATGCACAAGAAGATTTCTTTTCAATACCATGTGCCTGAATTTACCACACCGCTTGAAGAGGCTTTAAAGCCTTGGTTGTCGGACGAGGAATTTAAACAGGTAATGGGGTCAGAACATAAACCCAATGTGTTGTTGAGTTTGCAGTCGAAACATTTACGAAGTCTTTCGGATGAGCGAAAAATTTGGGACTTCAGTTTGTTGTCGTTACAGGCCATGATAAAGGAAATGATGGAGCAGCAGGGAAAGGCGGAAAGAATAAAGAATTTTCCTTACCCCAAGCAATATGGCAGCATTGGTTATCATTTTGTGCATATTTTTATGTGGTTGATACCCATGGCCATCATTCCATCCTTTGCCGAAATGGGTGTTGGCATGGCAGGGAGCAATCCATTGGTAGGTCAGTATTTTGTTTGGTTAAGTATTCCTTTTTCTACCATTGTTATTTGGGTTTTTAATACCATGTTGCGCATTGGATTGGCGGGGGAAAATCCCTTTGAAGGTTCGCCCAACGATGTTCCTATTTCCAATATTTCGAGAGGAATTACGCGTGATATTTTAGAGCTTATTGGCGAAGATGCAGCCAATATTCCGGAGCCCTTCGAGAATATTAATCATGTGCAGATGTAGGGGAGATAATGGGGTTTTAGCCTTCAGACCAAGGCACTCTCACTTTCAAAGAGAATTGTTTTTGCTTAGAAATTTAAACTTGATTTAAATCGAATGCAAATTCATAGCTAATAAAGTTTTTTGATTCTTGGTTTTTTTTCCAAGCTTCTTCCATGTGACTTAACGCAATGATTTTGTTGGTGCTGGTTGATATGAAAAGATTTGAAACTTTTTCTAAAACTTCCAGCTCTTTGGCTGAAAACAATTCAGCTTGAAAAGGTCTATCTTTTCTTGCTTTGAATTGTTCACCTGTAGCACCCTTCGGAAACGCTTTGTTGCAAATATCTATTTCGTTTTGATTGGCTAAATATTCAAAGATGCTTTGAAAATTGTTGGGTACCGGACCCATGTCAATGGCTTTGTACCTTGCACCGCTAATAGAAAAACAACTTTGTTTGAACATTAAAAAATCTGCATAAAAAAGCAATTTGTTTAGTTTTGTTTTGTAGGGTTTAATTTTCTCTGAGAAATAAACGACCATTTCGGTCAACTTTTCAAAGCTTGGGTTTCTGTAGCCTGAATAAATATCGGCCAAATGATTTCCCAGCAAGTATTCTTTTAAACTGAGGTTGAAAGAATTTTGTTGGTTTGCATCAATCAGTGTTTGTGCTTTTTGATGGCATTTTGTTTTTGTTTTGTTGTCAAGGGTTGCGCACAACTCAATCATATTGATAAAGTGGCTTGGGTTGTTGGCTATTTGAATTAACTTAGCATTAGCGCTGCTTGGTATTTCACCAGCTTCGTATTGTCGGTAACTGTTGACCCCAAATCCTAATATTTCTGACATTTTTGATGCCGGCAGGGCATACTTCTCACGAATTTTGGTGATTTCATCCGGAAATGGAATATTGAATTTATCGCGGTATTGATTGTACACTTGATTTGTATTCAACTCATCTAATTCGGTATTGGTAAATTGTTCACCGCTATCCTCGCATTGGAAAAAGTGAAAAACAATTTCAAATGACTCCTTTCTGAAATGCATCGACCTGCGTTCTTTGGTCAGTTTCATTTCTTTATTGGTGATTGGACTTTTCATAGTGTTTTATTTTAAAGGATAATGCATTTTGTGTTGTGCCAAGTGGAAGGATATGCAGATTACACGATTGCCCTTTGTGCCCATTGAAATTTTAATGTACACTTCTTTTTTCTTAACAGTTTTACCAAAAACCCACATTTCATTTGCTCCGTACAATTTATCTTCAAGTGGACCTTCGCTGTAGTCTTTGGTTTCTAATTTTTCTAGAACAGCCTTTCGTTCGATAGGGCGAATTTCAAGGTCCAAAAGCGTTTGTGTATTCTTGCCTCTGTCATCTCGAAAATAAACATTCCAAAAACTCATTTTTTCTTTGAAGTTTTTTAAAAAGCTTGCCACTTCGGGTTCAGTGCTCATTTAGAACTTTGGGGATGTAAAGGTAATGGGTTTTTTCTTGAAAAACAATTATAAAGTTGTTAAAATGTATAGTTTAATATGAAAAAGCAACGTTAAAGTACAATTAAATATTGTGTTTTATGGAAAAATATATTTTTAAAAGATGGAAAAGGATGTGTAGTATTTTGCATCAAAGTTTAATCGAGTTAAACAAATTCATTTATTTCCTTGTACTAAATACCAATCTACCCAGGCATCCATTTGCTTCACTGAATTTGGGCGCAGCAGAATTTCGCGATTTTCATTTAACAGGTACAAGGTTGGGGTGCCGAATACATAATAATCCTTAACGATGTTGCTGTTCCATTTTTGATAATCACAAATAGAGATAAAGGGAAAATTACTTACGAAGCTTTTAAATTGCTCTTTGTCCTCATCAAGTGAAATAAAAACTACTTCAACCCCTTGTGCTTTCCATTTCGCATACAGCTTTCCTATTTCAGGCAATTCTTGCGTACATTTCTGACACCAACTGGCACCAAAAACCACTACGGAGTATTTACTTTTTATATCAGAAAGTTTCTTTGGAATATTGTTTAAATCATAAGTCGGTGTAATGTAATCGTTCGTAAAGAAAATATCAGGCGCCTTGTTGCCTTTTTTCATAACACGGTAGGTTTCTAACTGTTTGGCAAGATCACCATTGATGGTACAACTAACTTCGTTAAGGACTTTAATGGCCAAATACTCCGAGGCTTGAAAAAGACTGTGACGCTCCAACAAATCAAACAAATAGTCGGTAACTTCATTCAGTTTTTTTTCATCTTTAATCAAATGCACCATCATTGCGTCAATAGAAAGTTTCATTTCAATAAAAACCGAATCCAACGATTTACCGCTATTTTCCAGCAACCAAAAATGGCTTTCTATGGCATCTTTAAACAAACCACTTTTATACAAACGTTGGTCGGCATAATCTAATGCTCGGAATGCCGAAATGGTTGCGGAAATTTCTTTAGGGCGGTATTGAGCAATGGTTGATACCGAACTCACCAATTTACGGGCAGGTAAAAACCAACTCACATAACTATTGGCAGGTAGTTTTGCTAAAAATTCATCGTCTTCTTTTTTTATTCGCTGCTTTTCTGATTGAATGGCTTTGCTTGGCGTTTTTTGGATTGAAAACAAAGAATCTGCAACATAAATTTGTTCTAAATATATCCAAGCACTGAGCGCTTGCTCTCTTTTAGGATGCTCTTTTGCGTATTGCTCAAACCACAAATTCTCCTGCCCTTTTAGGATGCGAATTGTTTCTACAGCACTTAATGCATCGCCAGCTATTTCTACATCCTCTCCGCTGAGGATAACGAAAAGAGGTTTTTTATCTTCAGCAATAAGATAGCCAACACCGTAATCTGATTTGGTATAATTAAGTTTAAAATTTCCTTTTTCATCAATGCTTGTGACCGAAATTGGATAGGTTTTTAGGCCATTGAAGCCTTCTAGTTTAATGGGTTTACCGG
>JBILVQ010000235.1:0-4805 GCA_044370375.1 Bacteroidia bacterium | reverse complement strand
AGGTTGCCGGTGATGGTTTGGGCCCTGGCATAAGCTCCTCCGATGAGTATAATGCAGGCTACGCTCAGTATTTTTTTCAAGGGATAAAAAAACGTTTTCAGCTTATTTTTTGTGTTTTTATTTCTCATATTGAAATATTCTGTAATGCTTATTGTTGTGTCATTTTATATTTTTTGCAACAACCAGTCTATTGCATTTAATTTTTGGATGCCCTCAATATTTGCATGATCATGATAAAGGTAAATATTTTATTGACGAAATTCTGTGTAAATTGAAAGTTTAGCTTTCAATTTACAAGTTTGTTTCCATAAAACCTCATCTAAAAAGTATTGTTTTCTGCCGGAAATTTCCATGTTATCAATAAAGAAATCCGAAAAGCCATAACGGAATGCGGTTTTGGAACCCAATTTCAATAGCATCATTTATTACAAAAGCATTTTCGATGGGCGCAATTTGTTTTTTGGTTTTATTCTTCCCTCCAATTTCAAATAAATACGTGTTATCTACCAAAACATCACCTTTTTCAGGTAATGATAGCACATGATTATGAGCTAAATTTTGCATGAAAAACGTTTCTCTAATTGTACCAATTTCAACCTGATCACCACTAATGGCGAACATCAAATTGGTATTATGCATCCAAATTTTATCGGGTTTATTTAAAAGACTAATGCTTCTTGTTTGTTTGTAAATCACACGAATTAACGCAGCTCTATTTAGTAATTGCAAAGCACGAACAAGTGCATTTCGATTCAACTCAATAGTATCACTAATCTTTTGGATATTGGGTGTAAAAGGGACATTTGATGATATAACAAACAGCAAACGTTTCAATTTTGCGAGCGTATGAAAATCCAAATTTTCTGCAGTTTGAAGGTCCACTTCTAAAATGAGATTGACAGTATTCCTAAGTTTCTGATAATACTCTTCCTCATTGTTCTCAAAATACGGATAATTGCCAATTTTCAAATACTTTGGAAAATGTTTAAGCGGGATAAGTTTCTTCAAAAATTCTAAGCTGATTGACTTATGGTTGTTTAAAATTTCCTGAAGGGTTAATACAGGTAATTCGATTTTTTCATACAACAACAGATACTCTCTGAAAGAAAGTTCAGCTAAATTATAAGTTACTGCTCTTCTACTCAAATCAGACTCTCCTTTATAAATATCTAATATGGATGAAGATGTGAAAATGACTTTTAAATCAAGGAAATCATCGTAAACTAATTTTAATTCACGCGACCAATTAGGATATTTATGAACCTCATCAATCAAAATAATCTTACCTCCAATTTTGGTGAATTTTTCAGCAAGACCATATAGGGTGTTTTCAGAAAAAAATAGATCATCTAAAGCGACATAAAGCACCTCATCTGATTTGTAATCTTTGGCAAGTTGAAGCAATAAGGTTGTTTTTCCAGTTCCTCGAGCTCCCTTTATAGCTATTAATCGGTTAGATTTATTGATTTCATTGTATAAATAGCGTTTAAATACTATTGATACATTGTTTATTTTTCGAGCAGATTTCTCTAATAATTTTTCCATTTTGCTATTTAAAAAAGCAAATATACTATTTTATTGCTATTTTAAAAAGCATAATAAACTTTCTTAATGATTTTCGGTTAAATTTCTGCTATTGCCACCCGACTTTTTCCGGAACATATATCACCACAAATGAAAAAAATAGTTAACATTCACTCGCATGTTTTCGAAATATTTTATTTGTAATTCGATTAATCTGAGTAATTCTAAAGTATTAAAACATGCATTTTTGAACTGATGTTAAGGGCGAAAGTATGAAGACTCGCGCCAGATTAGATAGCTATATGGGAGTTCGCTAAGTGGTAATGGATGAAGCATGCTTTTATTTTATACCTTGTAAGAATTAACTTATTTTCAATAACCCAGCGAAGCAAGGGAGATAACGTTTACTCCATCTTTGCGCACATAGCTTACACCGGTGCCGGTAATCACATTCAATGATTGTAACTTTGTTGTCCTTGACTCTTCTGTAATTGAAGCAAATTTTAATAAGTTTTTTGCTGCTTCATCAATTTGCCCGATTCCTAATTTAATTTCAAAAGCACAATATTTGCCAGAATACTGTTGCACAATAGCATCTACTTCCAAACCAGTTGAATCATGATAATGATATACTTTTGCGTCATTCGCTTGTGCATAAACTCTCAAATCATGAACAACTAATGATTCAAACAAAAAACCTGTTAATTTTAAATCATTTATCAAGGCTTCTTTTCCTATACCTAATGAAGCTACCGCAAGAGCAACATCTGAAAAATGACGTTTACCGGATTTACGCAGTGAAGCCGAAGATCGGATATGTTTATTCCATGCAGGTTGATCTTCAATGATCATCAAACGATTTAAGGCTTCTAGATAATCGTAAATTGTGGGACGAGAAACATCCGTGTTTTCATTTAGTTTAACATCTTTCTCTAGCACTGTGATATCCACAGTTGTTGCTACATTACGAGCAAGTGCACGCAATAGACCGCGCACTTTCTCGGGATTTCTTTTGACATCTGAAACACGACTTATATCTACTTCTGCCAACAAATCAACATAAGCACGATTGATTTCCATTGCCTGAGCTAAACCTTTTTTCATTAATCCAGGAAATCCACCTTTTATAATTCGCTCTATTATAAATTCAAGGTCTGTTGGCGTGTCAATTGTTTGTTGATTAATTCCATTTAATAATTTACCCAAGCTGATTTCACCAGTTGAATAACCCATTTCCTGCCAAGACATTGTACGCATATCTAACACCGTAAATCTTCCTGCACCTGAGTGCATTTTTGCACTTTCTTCCGGATTTGAAGAACCCGTTAAAATAAATTGAGCCGTTTTATTTCGTTGATCCACTTCATGTCTCACATAATTCCAAATTTTAGGGTATTCTTGCCATTCATCAATCAAGCGGGGTGCATCTCCAAGCAACAATCGCTGTGGAGCTATTTCCATAAACAATGGAACCTGCTCGTCTTGATCAAAACAGATCATGCTAGCTGCAAGTTGCTTCGCTGATTGTGTTTTACCACATGCCTTCATCCCACGAATTAATAAGGCGCCCGAAGCATTTAATTTTCGTTTCAATTCTTCGTCTGAAATACGCGCTATATAGGAAAGTTGTGCTGACATACACTTTTTTTCTTTCACAAATATAGAATTATTTTACAGATTATACTATTTCTACTTTACATATTATAGACTTATTACTTTACATATTATACCAATTGCATTTATTTTTTAGTCCTCCCGATTTTTTATCGGGGAAAAAATAAATATGCAATGGTTAATGCCGACACTACATGAAATTATTACAATAAGGCCATGCTGCAATTGGACTAAATTGAAAGTGTAATTGGTATTATAGAAATGTTACTTTACACAAGCTTATAACATCTGCAACAAAATAACTTTCAGGCCGATGAAGCCTACGAGTTTTTTGGGTTTGATTGGCAAGTCGCTTAAATTTAATGGTGTACAAACCATAGCTCATTTTAACGATAATCAATCAAATCGCTGCGCTAATCAGAGCATCAATCCTTAATGCAGCGCACAGCGTAGCCGTATGCTCTGCCGCTGCCGTTCATGAAGGCATCGCCCCCATCGAAGCGCAGGTCCTGTGAACCGACACCACCAACCGTACTGCTCCAATAGTGGCCGATGAAACCGACACCACCGAGCGAACCATTGCTGAAGCTGCGGCGGCCCGCCACGGGCAATTTTAGCGCTGAGGCAAAAGCCCCTTGCTCATTATTACTACTCCAACTTAAGCGCTCTGCATTGATTTCTGCTTCAGTGGGTAAACGATAAGCACTCGGGCAGGGGTTGTTTATACCATTCACGCCCTGCCATAAATTTGTGTTTTGAGAGCTGCGCCAGTCGAATGGTGAATTTGGAGCTAATATAAAACTAGCATTTGCCGGTTGGTCTGAACTGCTTAATGTTGCTGTGGTTGCTGAAGTACGACATTGGTGCCCATCACTTCTGCGGCCCCATTGGTATAAATCACCGTAGGAGGCTGCATCGGTGCTGCTTGTGGAAGCTTGCGTGGCACCCAAGTTACGGTCCATCCATATTCTGCCAGTTGTAGGGTTTGTCACATCTACAATAGCTGTTGGGCCTGAAGCACAAAACACTGAACCTGCAGGATATTGTGGCAATGGAGCATTTGCTGCACTAATACCAGGTATAATCACAAAGCCTCCATTTTGTAAAAACAAGGTATCTCCGGTAGCAGAGACAGCTAATTGTTGGTCATCACTTGCTGGATCTCCCTGAGGTCCCTGTGGCCCTGTGGTGCCCTGAGGCCCGGTAGCACCTGGTGGGCCCGTTGCGCCAGCAGGACCTTGAGGTCCTATTGCGCCTTGTAAACCTTGCGGCCCTGTTGCACCTGTCTGTCCTTGTGGTCCAACAGCACCTGTTGCTCCTGTTAATCCCTGTGGCCCTTGTGGTCCATCAGCTCCAATTGGTCCTTGTTGACCCGGTGCTCCATCATTACCAGCTGGACCTTGTGGACCTTGAGGACCAGGGATGCTACTGCCACTGTTTGCAGCATACATGGCATAAGGCACACTCAATAACTGGCTTGTACCGCTGATTGTGTAGTTTGTTCCTCCCGCAGGGTCGGTTTCTGTTTTTATAAAATAAGGTCCGTTTGTCCAGTTGATAGCAGCGAATGTTCCACTCACAACTGTACCAGCTCCAACTTCTATACTTACCAATCCATTGGCATTTGTTGTAGGTGTTTGTGTTTCTGTGTAAGAAGCCGAACCGTT
>JBILVQ010000108.1:0-10212 GCA_044370375.1 Bacteroidia bacterium | reverse complement strand
GAATTGGTTTGCTTGCAGTTGATTAGATTTGAATAGACCCATAGGTGTGAAGCATTACTTAGATAGAAACTTCGCTGAAGGTCAGTTATTCGGTTTCTGGAGGTGCTAATTATAGGATTCAAAGTGGCTGAACCTGTGTAGTTGATTTCCGACAAAGCAATACCACAAGATGCTCCAATTCCACCGGTATTGGTTATTTCATTGCCGGTTACAAACCATGGAAAGGGATTAGAATTGGTAATTTCAAACATAAAAATTCCATTCCATGAAACATTATCAATCCGGTTTGAATCTATAAATCCAAAGCATTCAGAGAGATCGTTTCCTTCAATCCCAAACTGCGACATTTCTGAGATTTGATTGTTGCGGATATAAATCTTGTCCACATTGCGTAGGTAGGATAATTGAATGGCCCTTTGCCCTCTATCAAAGAAGTTAGGAACTGTCAAATTTCCGGGAGTCAGCAACGGAACTCCGATAGAAAGGTGTGGTGATATAGGTCCTATTCCGGCATTTTGAGTATCAAAAACATGTATACTGGTGCCATGTGGTGCAGAACCAAAATTTGGGTTTACTTTAGTCGAGTCAATTAGAAAATCGTTAACTTTGGCAAAAGAATTATTGAATGCATTTAGTCCACCGTTTTTAACCGCAATTCCATAATCGTGATTGCTGAAATAATTCGGTTGTGCAAAGCCACCTACATTCAAACGCATAACATCTAGGCTTTCAATGGCTATATAAGATTTGTGCTTCATTCTTGGAGGTCGCAATCCCTCATCTGCATATGTAAATGGCGATAATCCATTTTGGCAATCAAAATAAACATTTCCGTCAAGAACACCTGAATGTACAGTACTTAGCAACTGATTGCAATAGATATCAATAAAATTCTTATTTAAGTAAACCCCATTAACTGCATGATAATTTCCTCCGTTTATTGAGAAAATGGCAGTGTCGGCATCTTCGATATAAATTTCACGAGAGAGCCTTAAACTACCTTGCGGAAGGATTCTAATTCCCCTCCACATGAAATCGCAGGCATGAACGTAAACATCTGTATTAAGGGTTAGTATGGCGTTGTTATTGACTATTATTCTTTTTCCTGCCGCCATTACAATTTCAGCACCAGTTACCGAGTAATTACTGTTGATGATAAAATCTTCTGCAAAATAACTAACCGTTCCGTTTAATTGGCCAGCAGTCAAACTCGAGGAGTTAATTGGTCCAGAGAAAATTTGCTGGGCATAACTTCGACAACAAGTATCATGTCCAAAAATAAGCACAGTGTCCCTATCCATTAGCGTGTCGCCAAATTGATTAATAAAGGTTGAGGTAACCACGAATTCTGTGAGCCCTGGAGGAACAAAAAGTAAGGTTGGGGAAGCAATTGTAGCGTCATTTAAATACTGGCCCGGACTCCAGGAATAGTTAACGTCACGAATTCCTGAACAAGTTTCTCCAATAACAATTGTATCCATCGTACAAACTGCTGTGTCGCGCCCCGCATTGGCAAGTCTTCTAACAGATACATGATCTATAAAGTAATAACATAATCTATCCCAGCCGGGTATAGTATCGAGATTGACATGATTTTGAAAAGATCCCAAACTATCTTCATAGCCAATGACAATAAGGCTTTCAGTACCGTTGGCTACAAAAGCATTAGAAACAGATTCCCAGTTTCCAGGATTGTTGATAGGGGCAAGAGGGTAAACTTTGGCACGAACTTGTAATCCTAAATTTAAAACACTCAAATAAAGTGTATTGGTAGAAAAATCAGAAGCATTGCAAAGGGAAGCATTGAATGATGCAATATAAACTCTTCCATTATCGAGTGGTCCGGTTAATAAACCTCTGATTCTTTCCCGATAAGAAATTTGATTTCCGGTATTCCAATTGGCAGCAATCCCAATGTAAGCAGTATCTATATTGCCAAATCCAGAACCGGGAAATGTTCCAAGCGTTGCAGGAACATCAAAAAGTCCTCCCGGAATGGTAAAATTTCCAGAGGCATTAAAATTCGAAACCGTGGTGCTTAGGTAACTAAAGTAATCAGGTGTGTTTGTTATTGGAGTCCAAGAAGTAATTTGATTCGAACTCAAATTAACCCCAGGGAAAGTAGAATCCACAATTGCCGGATTCATTTCCTCAAAACTAGGGTTTGCAACCATATTGTTACAATAAGCTACAGAGGGATTGGCTGGTACCCCTCCACCCCTATATCCTATAAATCCTCCAAAGTTAAATTCAATCAGGTACCTTAGTTGTCCTATATTGCAACCAAAACAGGTTGTATCCATTTGCCGCTTAATTTTTAAAAAAAAGTCGCCTCCTGAAATTCCAATTCCATTTAATGCCCATTCAAATGAAAAAATATTGCTACCTAAAATTGTATCGTCAACCAAAATCAGAGATGAACAAGAATCCCTAAATAAAGAAAATGAAAAGAGTTCGCCCGGTTGGGGGCATCCTCCTGTCAATTTATGAATAGTAAGTCCAAAACTATTTGAATCAGCAGGAAAAGTGTACCAATAATTTTCCTGATTATAGTTCATTTCTGCAGTATCTAAAAAAGTAACTCCGGTGAATAATTTTGCGTTGGAGCAAGCAAAATGGCTTTGTGCATTAACTACAATAAAATTCAGGGTAAAGATTAAGACAATTACAAACCTGAAAAGTGAAGATGAAATATTTGGTAACATAATTTTAACTTATTTATTGTTGAGGTAAAGTTATTAATATTTTTTTGAAAAACAAGAATTTTTAACATTTGGAAGAAATTCATCCTTTAGGTTAAATGTGACCCTCCCTTACAAATCCGCCTATAAATTTTAAATCCGCGCAACCATAACCTTTACTCCCCCTTCAACCACCTGCTCAATCCATTTTCCTCCATTTTACTAAAGCCTCTTACGGCATACAAAGAGGCGAGCCAACCTACCAGCAATACTGCCAAGGCAGTTAGAAAAACATCTGCTGTTTGTATTTGTACCGGATAAGCATCCACTACAAAAGAACCATTTTCACCCAAGGAAATAAAACCGTATTGTTGTTGAAGAACACAAATCAGCAATCCCAGCAATAGCCCAGGTATTATTCCGCTTAATGTTATTTGCATTCCCTGGGTAATAAAAATTCGTTTAAGCAGCGATGTATCTGCCCCCATGCTTTTCATCACTGCAAGGTCCTTTTGCTTTTCAACCAATAGCATGGTCAATGAACCTACGATGTTAAACGAGGCAACAATTAAAATGAATAACAAAATGAAAAATACAGCCCATTTTTCTGTTCGCATTATCTGATACAACAGGGTATGTTGCTCAAACTTATTTTTGATGGCCACCGATTGCCTGAAAATCCCTGCCAGAGCAGCCCTTATGTCATCCTCCTTGCTTTCTTCGCTGCAAATGATTTCTACCGATGAATAATTTATTTTTTCACTTTGAAGCAAGTCCTGTACAAATGTTAAAGGCACCAGAATATATTTGCTATCTACATCTTGCTGTACAGAAAATACGGAACCAGCCTTTACAGGTCTTACAAAGAAAGCACCGCTTTGATCCAATGCCAATGGATCGGCCTCTTTGTTGGCTGCGTAAATTAGTAATGGCTCAAACTGATCCATCAGGGCCAAACCTAAATTGCCTGCAATGGTTCTTCCAACCGATGCATACACCATTTTATCATTCCCCAAATGGGCCTGCCCATCGAATAAATTTTTGCTCATTGGTAACTGACGGAAGTATTCAGGATGGATACCCTTCAGAGTTGCGAAGTATTGCCTGTCGGCATATTTCACAAGCACATTTTGCTCAATCACCGGAGAAAGAGCAATTACGCCCGGAATGCGTAAAATTCTCTTTTCCTGAGCCTCGGTTAATTGAATCGATTGCGCGTTCACGCTTTTTACCTGATAGTCGGCATCAAATGTTCCGTACAAGGAAACAATCAATTGTTCAAAGCCATTGAAAACGGACAGCACCACGATGAGGGCCATGGTACCTACCATTACGCCTAGTGAGGCGATGTAGGTAATCAGGTTAATGACATTGAAAGAGCGCCTTGTTACAAAATACCTGCGGGTAATAAAAAGCGCGAGTCTCATGAATTACTTCCAGGCTTTTACAATTAATCCCGTACCGGTTGGATGTTTCATGCTTGCATCCAAATAGTTTAGTACATAACAGAAAGGGAAAAAGAGTAGGTAATAAAAAGGCAATAGAACGAAAAATGCCTTGCTTTTTCCTAACATTAAGATGGGATATTTCATGGATAAGCGCCATGAAATCTTTCCGGGTGTACCGTAAGAGTATAAAATTTCTGATTTAGAAAAGCCTGCCAGCTTTAATTTTTCGGCCATGTCGTTTACATTGTACCCATCGCGCACATGTTCTTCAATGAAAGAAGTTTCTCCGTCATCATGCACATCGGAGCCACCCTGGTCGGAGGGAGTTGAAATAAGCAACATTCCTCCTTTTTTCATCGAGGCAACATAATTTTTAAAAACCTGCACATCGGGTTCAATGTGTTCCATTACATCTACGCACAATACCAAATCATATTTTTCGGGTTCAACATAAGTGGTTAAATCGTCAACCATGGCTTTAACCCTGTTGTTAACCCCTGTTTGCGTAAAGAATTGATTACAGTCTGCCACCTGTTCGTCTTTTACATCCACGGCAGTGATGGTGGAGGAAGGAAACTTTTGACTCATGTACCAGGAGTACTGACCAAAGCCCATGCCTGCATCAAGAATTTGAGGCTGTGCCGGAGCTTTTTTGGCCCAAGCCTTTAGTTCACGATGAATGTGCCAGGTGCGCAGAAGAAGTAAATTTAAAAGACCGTAAAATAATTTTCTAAGAAGCGGATTGTGGTTAAAAACCTCGCCCAATGATCTTTTGATGGGATCGTATTGCATGGAAGGAAACTACTTATTTAATAATTCGTTTATTTTTTGTGCATAGTCAACCGAGTCGTCCAGGTAAAATGCAATGTCGGGCACAATGCGCAATTGCTTGCCCACTCTTGATCCCAGTTTTCTGCGCAACTCGTTGTGATGGTCCTTTACCATTTCAATGGTGGCTTCTTTATCTTCGGTACCGAAAATGCTAAGGTAAACTTTGGCAAAGGAGAGGTCGGGACTAATCCTTACAATGGTTACGCTGATGAGTGCACGATTGAACATTCCACCGCATTCGCGCTGAAAGATTTCGGCCATTTCTTTTTGCACCAAACGGGCCACCTTGAGTTGACGAGTGCTTTCCATAATGGGCAAAGGTAAGAATATTTGGGGGGATTGCCGAAGCCTTTATAATGGTCTTAAAACCAGTTGTTTATTGACCTCCGTTTGCCATGGTTTGCATTTTTTGTTGCTTGTTTTTGGTGCGGCAATTTCGTGGGATTAAGTTTTAGTAGGTTTGCATTAATACCTGAAGAGATTATTTTAATTTCGGTTTTCTTAGTGCTTTTTGCGATTACCTTTGCCCCACAATTTTCCCTTATGCACCTCTTTAACTGGAAAGAAATCGTTACCGTTACCATGGTTTTGTTTGCCGTCATCGATATTGTGGGCTCCATTCCCGTTTTGGTTGATTTACGCAAAAAAGTGGGTCATATTCAATCCGGCAAGGCTTCACTGGTTTCTTTGGCTATCATGCTATTCTTTTTGTTTTTGGGCGAAGGCCTGCTTACTTTTATCGGTATCGATGTTTCTTCTTTCGCTATTGCCGGTTCTTTTATTCTCTTTTTCATAGCCCTTGAAATGATTCTTGGCATTACCTTGTACAAAGATACCATCACCGAAACGGCATCCATTGTTCCCATTGCTTTCCCTTTGATTGCCGGTGCAGGAACCCTTACCACACTGCTTTCTCTCAAATCAGATTATGATACACCAAACATTGTAGTGGCTATTTTTCTAAACGTAAGCTTGGTTTATGTGGTTTTGAAGAACACAGGAAGAATTGAAAGTTTATTGGGTCCGGGCGGACTCAACATCGTTCGGAAAATTTTTGGGGTCATCCTTTTGGCCATTGCCGTTAAATTGTTTCGCAGTAATATCATGAACGACTTTTCTTTGTAATGGCGCATATTGATTTGTTTACCGATGGTGCCTGCAGTGGCAATCCCGGAAGAGGTGGCTACGGTTTGATTTTGATTTCAGGAACACACCGCAAAGAAGTTTCGCAAGGTTATTTGCGTACTACCAATAATCGCATGGAATTGCTTGCTGTTATTGTTGGTCTTGAAATGATAAAAATTCCGGAAAGCGAAGTGCATGTTTACAGCGATAGTAAGTATGTGGTGGATTCTGTTCAATTGAAATGGGTTTTTGGATGGGAAAAAAAGGGTTTTGCCAAAAGAAAAAATCCGGATTTGTGGCGTAGGTTTTTGTTGGTTTACCGCAGGCACAAGGTTACTTTTCATTGGATCAAAGGTCACAACGACCATCCCATGAATGAACGCTGCGATGAATTGGCTGTAATGGCCGCCCAGCAATCACATTTGCTGCGCGATGAAGGTTACGAAAAAGAAGAAAAGGGTCATTTGTTTTAGGCACCTCCCTTTTTTGAATTATCGTTAAAAAATAACATCTTTACCATGAATTTAAATCCAGCATGAAAAATTTATTCTTGCCCTTTGTCCTACTACTGATTTTGTCCACCGCCTATTCTTGTAAAAAAGAAGAGGGTGAAGGAGGACAAGCCCGTATTTTAGGACGTGTTTATTCTTACGATATCAACAAGTCATTCCAAAAGACAGACTCAGGCTACATTGCCGATACCCGTGTGTTTATTGCCTACGGAAATGAAGGATTGGTGGATGATGATACCCGCACCTCCTTTGATGGTTCTTTTGAATTTAATTGGTTGCAAAAGGGCAATTATACCGTGTGGGTTATTGGTCAGTGCGACACCTGTCCGGCCGGACAAGTCGTTGATTCCGTTAGGGTGGTCATCTCCGATAAAAAACAATCTGTGGCTACCAGAGATTTGATTACCTATTACTAATGGAATCTTTTATCGAAAGCATTCGCCATAAGGCCGGATTTTTTCAGCCCATTGATTTGAAGGGCATGGATACCATTCAGTTGTTGAATCGCATCGACTCGAAATACGTGTTTCATGTAAAGCATTTTCCGGATATGCTGAGCCAGATTCGAGAGCAATACAAAGTTCTCGACATTGCCGATAACCGTTTGTTTAAGTACGAAACCATTTATTTTGATACCCCTGATCGATTGCTTTATCGCATGCATCACAGTGGCCGGCCCAATCGTTTTAAAGTGCGTGTAAGGCATTATGTAGATACCGGCGAAAAATACTTCGAAACCAAATACAAGATCAAAACCAATCGCACGCTGAAAATTAGAAAAAAAATTCAGCACGAATTCCAAGGCGTTGAAGATCCTTTGTTTGATTTGGTGAGCTGGGGAAGATGGGGCAGAAGACCCGTTGAACAGGTTTTGCAGGTTGATTTTTTCCGACTTACGCTTGCCTCTGTTCATCCTCCCGAAAGAATTACGCTCGACTTTAATGTTACTTTTTTTAATGCCGAAAAGCGTGTTACGCTTGACGATTTGGTGGTAGTTGAAATAAAACAAGACAAGAGCAATATTTTTAGTCCTTTTTTGCAAGCATTAAAAAAATACCATTTGGAACAGGTTGGATTCAGCAAATATTCGAGTGGCGTTGCACTGCTGGAGACCATCAAGCACAATGCTTTTAAACCGAATTTTATCAAAATTGCCAAAATAACCGGACAAACTTTTGCAGCCTGATGAAAGGGAAGTTAAAAATATTTTTTTGCTTTTTTGCTGTTTGTTTGGGGCTGAATGGCAGTTGTGTTATGGCACAACGCATTGCCGATTTTGAAGCCTGGACCGGTATTTCCTTGCGGAAAGATTTGCCGAAGGGTTTCGCTGCTTCTGTTGAGTGGCAAAGCAGATTCGATAACAATGCAACACAATTGAAGCGCAATTATTTGTATGTCAATGCAGACTATAAAATTAGGAAATGGCTGTTTGTTTTGGCTCAATATCGTTTTTCTACCAATCAGTTCAGTGATGCACAACGCTTTAGGGTAGGACTCAATTTCAAAACAAAACTTAAACGATTTTCTTTTGCCAACAGAATCGTTTATCAGCAACAATATGGTTTCTTAAGCGAGGAATGGATAACAACATTTGGTCCTTCCAGGGCTTTAAGAAATCGTTTGCAGATGGGTTATTCGATAACCAAAAAGATAGGTGTTACGCTTTCTGCTGAACCAAGCTGGAGATTGGAAGGCGGCTCTTTTTCGCTGCGAAGAATTCGTTATATGACCGCTTTGAATTTCGATTTGCCCAAGAAACTTAATCTACGCCTTTTTTATTTGATTCAGCCTGATTATAATCGGGTTAACCCTTCGCTGAATTATGTGGGAGGCCTTTCTATTGCCTATGATTTACCGGGCAAAAAGAAAGATAAGTCGAAAAAGAAAGCAGCCGAACCTGCGCTTCCGGCACCTGCCCCCGAAAAACCTCCACATAACGAGTAGCACCTGTTTTTGGGGTGCAATGGCGGTTAAATGCACCTAATTTTTACGAATTATTTTCGATATTTGTAAATAATTGCTTAATAGTGTACTTTTGACACAAAGACCATTTCATGAAAACAACAATATCATCCTTTTCTAAGTTTTTGAGCCTGCTGTTTTTGCCCTTTTTTGTTTCGGGGCAACTTCAGGCACAAAGTTTTAAATTACATGCAGAGTACCGTAACGATTGGTACGGTCCGGGTTATGATATGACCGAGGACATTCCGGGTTATCCCTCAGTCACTCTTCAGGCAGCCTCAACGAATGATCAATTTGTAATTGAGGCAGATAACTCTTACAACAAATGGAGAAAATTTCCTGCCGGCAATTCAATTTTGAACCAGCCGCAGAATTATGCTCTTTTTGCAGGGATTACCATCACCGATAATTTCCTGGAAGATTCCACGCAACAGAATTATTATTACACAACCCGTATCAAAAACATGGGATATAATTCAACCCAGGGTATTGTGATGGCTACGCAAAATATGCCTGTTGCTTTCAATCCTTCTAATCCGGTTACGCAATTGCCATTGGCCAATAATGTTTCAGCCAATACACCGGTTGCCATTGCCGTTTCTTTGTTTAATCCGCGCTCTCCCGAAGAAAATGTTTTTGTGCGTTATACCACCAACAATTGGCAAACCTCAATAAAAATACCTGTAACTTTTCCTAATCAAGCTGCAACCCTTGGTGCTACAGTTATTCCGGGCTTGGCGGCCGGAACACAGGTAAGTTATTATGCCTTTACTACTACCCTTGATTCTGTAGCCGCACAATTGGCCGATGCCGATTTGATAACCCTTCGTATGGCTAACAACCAGGGAAGCAATTACAACTACACGGTTGGTTCGGCTCCTCTTTCCACCTGCAATGTTATTTTTAGGGTGAACATGAGCGGGCAAACCGTTTCCCCGCAAGGTGTTTTTTTGGCCGGCACTTTTAACGGATTTAGTACATCGTCCAATCCCATGACTTTAATCGGCAATGATATTTATGTAGATACGGTTGCATTGGATACTAGCTTGAATGTACAATACAAGTTCGTGAACGGAACAGGAAGCGGTGCCTCCTTTGAAATTGTTCCCATTGCCTGCGGCTTGGATGACGGACTAGGGAATATCAACAGAAACCTTGCTGTGCCTAATCAACCGATTGCTCTACTAAACACTGTTTGTTTTAATCTCTGCAATAACTCCTGTGCACCGGCAGCTCCATTTTTTGTTCCGGTTGTGTTCAGGGTGAACATGAGTCAGCAAACTGTTTCTCCCCAAGGCGTTTATTTGGCCGGTTCTTTCAACGGATTCAGCACCAGCGCCAACCCAATGGATGCTGTGGGCAATGGCATTTATGTAGATACGCTTTTGTTGGATACAACCACGGTTGTTCAATATAAGTTTGTAAATGGAAGCACTTTTGAGTTGGTTCCCGGTTTGTGCGGTGTACCCGATGGTATTGGCATTATTAATCGCCAATTAACCGTCCCCAATATTCCTTTTGCTTTGCCTCCTGTTTGTTTCGGACAATGTACTAATTGTGCCAATCCTGACAGTGTGCAAGTTACTTTTCGTGTCAACATGAGCCAGCAAAGTGTTTCTCCGCAAGGGGTTTATTTGGCCGGAAGTTTCAATA
>JBILVQ010000107.1:0-10233 GCA_044370375.1 Bacteroidia bacterium | reverse complement strand
TTACGGTAGCGTAAATATTCCATTTCAATTCTAAACTTCCGCTGCCGATAGCATTTAAAAAACTCCCCTTATAATTTCCTTCTGCACGAATAACTTCGGGTATCACAGCAATTTTAGGGGCACCAAAAGTTGCTTTTTTTTCGTTCCTCGGCATCAACATTGGATCGATAATACTTTCGCGGGACGTATAATAAATTTCATCGCACATATCATCCATATTACCAATGAGGCGTGCCTCTCTTGAATTAGAATATAACAAAGACTCTCCTGATAATTGCATGGCTATGGTTTGATCTGCATTCTTCAAAACCGGAACGCCAATATAAACCTTTACCGGATTGTCGGATTTAGGTTTTTCGCGTCTTAATTTCACAGCATCAACAGGAACTTCCCAATAATCTAACACACCTTTTCTGGCATCCCTGATACTCGGAATACCAAAAAACATTGCGTTGAAAAAAATCCAACCACCACGGTATCTTCTGGTGATTTCAAGCTGCTGCTGAATGTAATTATCCTTTTGCAATAAATAAAAGCCCTCCTTTACTTCAGTAGAAGTTAGCTCTAGCGGGGTTTCACCAATACGCTCCCCGTTAGGCGAAATAACAACTGCACCGGTCGGTTCAGAGTTAATGACAATGTTATTTTGCGGAGCATGAAATAAACTTGCACAGGATGAAAAGCCAATGAATAGTATTAACGAAAAAACGGCATTTGAAAATTTGTTCCTCTTCAAAATATTAAAAATTTAGACAATGAATCCAAGAAACAAATAAAAAAAAATTTACTGAACATGGCAAACGATATATAGGGATGAATGAAAAAGAATAAAATGGCTAATGCAAAAACTAATGTTCTAAAACCACTTTTCGAACAACTGTTTCCCCATTTACACCGCTTATTTGGATAAAATAAACCCCGGCTGCGCTTCCTTCATAAACCATTTCTATCCTTCCCTTTGCAAAAGTACGATGGCAAGGTACCTCACGTCCGGTAAGATCATACAGGGAGCAAAGGGTTTTATCATTGATTCCACTTCCATCAACCGTAAATCGTCCTCGGGATGGATTGGGAGCAATTTTTAAATCGGCAAAAATATTTTCCTCCAATTGATTGGGTGATCCCGGATACATACTAGCCTTAAAAACGCCCTGACCCTGGTTGTAGTAGGAGCCTCCCGAATTACTTGTTTTCTTTACAGACCGCACCATATAATAATTCAAACCTGTGGAAGGGTTCATATCATAAAAATAGGTATTGGTAACCAAGTTGGGAGAAATTCGCAGGTACTTTCCGCTGTTTAGGTCTTTTTTATAAACGCAATAGCCATCCACCGAATCAAGGGGTGCCTGCCAAGCAATAGAAACAAATCCGGGATAAGGCTGCACGGTAATGGGACCCACCGGTTCAAGCACATGCTGTCGAAGGCTTGGATCGCCCATCAGCCCAATGTGAACCATTCTTTTTCCATAAGAATCTGTATATTCTATGGAATCATTCATGGTTAATTTAGTACAATGTCCTATGGTATGCCCCATGCCCATGGGATGAAAAAACCAATGCGGCCTTCCGGCCCAACAACTTGTTAAAATGCTGCCCTTAGAAGAAATGGCCCCAACCAATAAATTATTCGTTAAATTCCAGTCGCCAAACAAACTACCAAACAACATGGTAAAAACACCATTGAAGGTACCGGCAAAAAAATCCGAAAAAGTTGCCACACCTGCACAGGAGGTAATGGAACCCGCACCGCATCCATAAGCCCATTGGTAAGAGGAATCGGCTAATTGACCAACAAAATCGCTATTAAAAACATTTTCGTAACCCAACAAAGAATAAAAATTACGGTAGCCGGATGCAGCAAAATTTTCGGGTTGCGAAAAATTATTATCCACAAGACCCCGCGCAACAACTTCGGTTAATTTGAATTTATAATTGTGCAATTTCTCCAGGTACCTACGGGTTAAATCCACCTCAGAATAGGTAAGACCAACATTGGTAAAAAGGTCTACCCTGCCCACCTCCAATTCTATATCAGAAGGATAATTGCTTTGGTCAAACTTTCCATCAACACTTAAATTCCAATTCTGCGGAAAGGCCGAAGGAGTTCCAAAATTGGTAAGGTCGGTCCATACCCCATCCATATCTCCGTAATAGCCATCCGCAGGCCAAGCCCCCATGTGGTTGGTATGTCCATCGGGATAAATATGACCTGAATAAGGCACCGGCACATGCCCTAAAATAAAAAGTGATTTCACCTCCGGATCGGCATTGTATTGCGCCACAATCCATGATTTAATAGCAGGCACATCCTCGGTATCATGCACAATTTTTTGCTTTACCAACCAGCCGTCACCCGTTAAATCGCTTTGCAATTGCTGAATTTCCTGCACCAGAGAATCGGCAATTTCTTTATTAATCAGCAACAACATGCTCCCACGATTGGCCACCAAAGGAAAATTAATTCCTGAAACTACATAGGATTCAGCCAATACAGAAGGTCGCTGAATAATCTTGTATTCGTACAACTGACCGGGCACAACACCAACATCAATGAAGGCACTTATACCGGTAATATTGGTATATGGCTGGAAGGGCAACCCGGACTGATAGACCCTCCGCTGAAAATAAACCGTATCGCCCGGAGCTATATTATTCAATTGAAATTTGATGCCGGTACCATTACCATGTTCGGAAACCTTTAGGGGAACAGTGCCAATGGTTGGTTGCGACCATAGCGAAAGGCTAAAACACAACAATATAACCGTAAAAAAGGCACTTCGAAAGATGGACATTCTAAGATATTCTTTTCAAGTGGGTTTGACAATAGGCTAATTGATGAACAAATTCGGGCTCACCGGTTTCCAACCAACGCTCCTCATGTTTTTGAATCATATCTTGAATGAAAAGTCGGTCGAAATGATTCACCGCTTCAAACTCATTCAAAGAATAAAAGCTTTCCGAAATTTTTAACTCCTGAAATGAAGATTCAGACTTAATTTTAAAGTAAGTTTGAACACCATTGTATTTCCTGAAAAGCGGAAAATCCACCATGGGGAGGCCTTTTTTAAAAAATAATCCCCAAATTTAGCACAAACATTGAAATGAGCGACTTTTTACAGCATTTTGGTTCCGAAATCCTTCAATCCCTTCAAGGAACCCGGCCCTGTACACGGGTAATTTTGCCCAGCAGGCGCGCCATTTCTGCGGTAAAGCGGGCCATGGCCAATGATATTCAGGCACCCTTGTTTTTGCCCTTGTTTCAAACCATGGGCGACTTTATTGCTGATTTATCAGGATTAAGTTTGACCGATACCGGCCATCTTTCCCTTGCACTCTACCAAACCTACACCAAAGAAATAACCGATGCCCGACCGCTGGACGATTATTTATCTTGGGCTCCTACCCTGCTCAACGACTTTAATGATTTAGATTTAAGTCTGGCCCCCGTGCCGGGCATCTTTACCTACCTGAGTCGTGCCAGGGCCATTGAGCTTTGGAATTTGAACAGAGACCCCTTAACCGATTTTCAACAGCAGTATCTGCATTTCTGGGATAAAATGCACAACATTTATGTAGCATTTAAAACGCATTGTTTTGAAAACGGCATGGGCTATCAAGGAATGGCAGCCAGAATGTTGGCAGAGAGCAAAGAGTCCCTGATGGCAGAAAATGAAAACATATATTTTGCCGGATTAAACCTGCTCAGCAGGGCCGAAGAAAAAATTATTGAGAACTTGCTGAAGAACCAGCAAGGACGGGTATATTGGCAAGGGGATGAATACTATTTGCAGGACAAAACCCATGAAGCCGGAAGATTTATCAGAAGCTACCATGAAAAATGGTTCAACACAGGTCAATCGCTTTTGGTAAGCAGTCAAAAATTGTTGAAAGAAGAAAAAGAAATTCATCAAATTGGTTGCACAGGAGCAACAGAGCAAGTTCAACTGGCAGCTGATTTAATACAATCACTGCAAATATCGGAAGAAGAAAACATAGGACTTATTTTGGGCGATGAAAAACTACTCTTGCCTTTACTGGGAGAATTACCGAAGGCATTGGCCTTTAATGTAACCAAGAATTTAAGCATTAACCAAACGCCCTATTGGCGATGGTTACAACAGCTCATTAAAAATATTTCGTTAGCAGAAAAACAAACAAACGCTGCCCTGTCGGAAAAAACGATTCATCAATTTTTAACCCATTCCATTACAGCATCCCTTTTTCCGTGGGACAAAAAAAACGATTGGAAAAAGCACTTTATCAACAAAGGAAAAGCATGGTGGAAAAGAGAGGAGCTGCAAGAATCTTTGATAAATTACGCACTAAAGCAAGAATATTCGGATAACATTGTAGGCTTGTTGTATGGAGCCGAAAAATGGGAAACCGGATTTCATTCACAGCTTCAATGGCTGCATCAAAGCCTGAGGCAATTGAAGGAAGAAAACAATGAAGAAAATAATTTCCTCTATCTTCAGGCAATGGCCGGTCTTGCTGCTTTCCGACAAGCGGGAAATCAAATTATTCAGAGCGGCCTGGCAAGTGAAATGAGCTGGGGTTTGTTTCAATCCATTTTAGAAGGAATAGCCGGAAAAGTTGGTTTATCCTCTGTAGGGCAACAGGAATCGAACATTCAGATCATGGGATTATTGGAATCGAGAAGTTTAGACTTCGACAAGTTGATTGTTCTTGGGGCCAATGATGGCAATTTGCCGAATCATGCCTCGCCCAACACCTTTATTCCGCTGGATATTAAAAGAGAATATCAACTGCCGGGGAAGAATGAAAGAGAAGCATTGTTTGCTTATCACTTCTATCGCTTGTTACAAAAGCCGGATAAAATTTTTCTTTTGTACAGCACACAAACCGATGAATTCGGCTCGGGAGAAAAGAGCAGATATTTGCAGCAACTGGATTTTGAGGCGAGAAAGAAAAACCCAAAAATTCTTTTAACAGAACAAATAATACACAAGGCTCTTCCTGAAGATATGCATGGAGAGGATTGGGAAATTCAGAACAATGAAGAAATCATTGCTTCATTAAAAGAGTTGTTCAACAAAGGATTATCGCCCAGTTCACTGAGTATTTTAAAAAACTGCCGACTTCAATTTTATTTTCGTTACCTGGCCAAAGTAAGGGAACCGGAAGAGATGGAAGAAGTATTGCAACGCAACAGCATAGGATCTGTGATTCATGGGGCATTAGAGAACTATTACAAACCCTTTGTGAAGCAAATGAAATTTAGCTTTCCGGATGAGAAAGGCATACCGGACCTGATTCAACATAGTTTTGATGAATTATTCGGGCACCCGGAATTAAAAACAGGGTATAATCATTTGTTTTACCGAATGGCGGTGAAACTGATGGAAATGAGAATAAAGAATGACAAAGCTTGGTTTCAAAAAGAACCGGAATTGGTCATCAGCGGATTGGAACAGAAGCTAGAGCGCAGTTTGGACAAAGAGGGAATTAGTCTTATGATCAAGGGCACTGCCGACAGGATACAGGAGACACCCTATGAAATTCAAATCTTGGATTACAAATCGGGCAATGTAGAAGAAAGAGATTTAAAAGTGACTGCCGACATTTCATTTGACCAACTATCCGACAAGGCATTGCAACTGTTGGCTTACAGTTGGCTAGCAGCAGGCTGGAAAGATAAGGCAATTGGAAAAGCCATCAAGGCGGGTATTTTACCCTTAAAAAAAAGTAGCAAAGATGTACTTTGGTTAGATACCGCCCAACCGGTGGAGCAAATGATGGAAGCATTCGAAACCCAACTGATACGCTTTTTGGCGCCTATGTTCTCTAGTGAATTTCGTTATGAAAAAACCGAAGAAATAGAAAAGTGCAGCTACTGTTCCTTTAAGGGCGTTTGTAATCGATAGCAAGCGTCAATTACTCCTTCAATACCTTCCTTACTTCCCTCCCATTCAAGCGCAACAAATAAATTCCGCTTTGTAATTCGCTGATGTTGATGTTAACATTGCTTTGCTTTTGTTGGTAAAAATGAGTTTGTAAAACCCTTCCTTGCAGGTCGATGAGTTCAAGGCTATGAAAGCAATCGGTTAGAGGATTGCATTGGAGCGTGATTAGGTTTTCATTTTGCAGCATTGAAAATTTAGGAAAAGCCTTAAGTTCCGTTAGCTGAACAGCATTGACATTGAAGGGTAAGCTTGTTGCCGTGCAACCGGAAGGATTACTTACCTGAACCGTATAATTACCTGTTTGTGTTGGAAAATACTGTTGAAATATTGCACCCGTAATTGGGGCACCTTCAAAAAACCATTGGTAGTTATCTGACGGTGTAGATTCTAAATGCCCCATGTTTAAGGATACCAGCGGTATGGAAGGTGGCACCTGGGTAACCAATACTTGTTGAGTGACTACAATAGGATTACAATCACTTTCCAAAGTAAGGTTAACGGTATAGGTTCCGGTGGCGCTATATTGATGAATGGGATGTTGCAAATTGCTATAATTATTGGTTCCGCTGGAAGGGTCCCCAAAATCCCAAGAATAATCTCTGGTTACGGTAAGTAAACTATCGAAAAAAGGAATTGAATCAAATGGAAAAGGACCATTGCACAGCGGCAGGCGCAGACTAGCTTTGTGGTGGTTGGTGTAAATGCCATCGTAGGTGTTGGGAAGACCTTGGCCTGTTCCAGTACTTGGGGGAAAATAAAATGTGAATCTAAAAATACTAGGCGAATTACCTTCAATTATTCTAAACAATAAGCAGCGCCCACCCCCAGTCAAGGTATCCAAAGCAGTTCCCAAGCCGTAAATAAATCCGTCATTCCCAATTTGAAACGAACCAAATTGTGTTATTATATCAGAATAGAAAGTTGTTGAGTCATTAATTTCAAAAAAACTCCTTGAATTATCTATTGCATTTGAATTTAAGGTATCTAAAGAATATCTTACTAATTTATTTAGGTAGGGTAATGGAGGTGCTTGAAAATATCTGTACCCAGCAAAAATATCTTTAGAATCAGTAGAAAAAGATAATCCATAAGCCATCAGGTTGGGGTCAAACTCTCTGAAAATAACATTCCCGGTTTCACCAGATAAATTATCAAAGTTCAAAATTTCAAAACCGCCATTACTATATGCACATCCAATTAATTTGCCATTTGGTGAAATTTTCATTTGCCCGTATCTTCCAGCATTACTTCCAAAAAGCCCAGTTGATATGTAAGGAAAACTTGAGAGGGATAAAACTGGCAGGTTAGAAATCCCTTGGGAAGTTAGCAAATATGAAACAAAATAATCCGAATTTGCCTTTCTTACGACAATCCACCAATCTTGTCCGTTGCAATGTCGAGTGGCTGCCAATTTCTCACAAACTGAATCTTCTAAAAATTGATTTTTCATGGTTACCTCGCCAAGGGAATTATTCAAGTTTAAATCCACGATTGAAAAATCCAATTCTTCTGTACCGCCATTACCATTCTTATTTGTGGTAAAAACGAAATACAATTTTGAATGATTCGGATAAGGCAAAATAAGGGCACTTTGAGTACTACTTTGATGCCCCCCGATAGAATCACCATTGGGCATGATATTGTTATTTCTGTCCCAAATGGTTTCCCCGTTGGTATAAAATAATAATTGGCCACTTGAGTCACACACGGAAGCGCAACCCTCAATGGAATTCATTGCATTGGTAGGAAGCTGAACTGGGAATCCAGCGTTAAAATCAACACCAAAGCCATATCCAAAGGTCCAAACATTTCCAAATTGAGCGTTTGCTGGAACATTGAAAAACAACAGCAAAAGAAAATAAAAAAGTGTTTTACAGGTTTTCATTAAAAGAAGAATTAAGCAGGACGGCTAAAGCCGTCCTGCAAGGTTATTTAATCAATGGCAACAATTCTTTGTGTTTTGTTTTCTTTGCTGTTGGAAACATTCACCAAGTAACAACCCTTGTTGAGCATAAGGCTTGGTATGCGGTTTTCTCCTTGCAACAAAAACAAATCTTGTTGGTACAACAGTTCTCCATTAACCGCATGAATGGAAACTTTTTGCCTTTCCAATGGCTCTTCCTGCACAAAAATGGAAAGCTGACCATTTTTGATCACTGAAAAATCACCTGAAGACAATACCGGCTGGCTTTCTAATACCTTTTCTGTATTGTAGAAGTGCAAATAAAAGCGATTGTTGTTTTCACCGCTTTCTGCATAAAAATTAAATTCGAATCCTCCATATTTTAATTCTCTCCAAATTTTGTTCTTTCGGTCTTCAAGATAAATTTTGTACTGACCGGGAGGTAAATTGTCTTCCTTTAGCTCAAAGGAATAATAACCTGCTTCCTCAATCACCAAGCCCAAAGGGATTTCTTTGTTTTCTACTGGAAAATTTTGTTTCTCGATGGATACCTTTCGGCCGCCATGATATACAAAAAAGGAGTTCTGGGGATTCATCATTTTTACAATATCCTCTTCTTTTTCATATTGATTTGAAAAATTTTCGTCAAAACAAATCATGACCACATCTTTATTATTCTTTCCCTTTAAATCGACTTTAATAGCATTTACCTTAGGGGCTCTCCTAAAATAGTCGCCACGCGTTTGACCCAAACGGTGATCATTTTTAAAATCAAACTGATAATTATTTGATCCTGTAGAAACAAAAAATCCCTGTGCAATGGGAATTATTCCATCATGTGTGCCTCCCTGCGTTGATGCATCATAAGTCAAAAAACTTCCGCCATACTCAGTCCCGTTGGTTTGCCAAACAAAAATTTCTTTCAAATAGGAAATTTCGTCATACACCGCCTGCCAATTCAAAGGAGATGGATAAGGGTTACCAATTAGGTTAAAACCATCGGCATCTTCACTGTTGTTGGTTAGCGTAAGCACAGGACTTGGAATGGTTCCATTGTTCATTCGTCCAATAAAGTTGAAGGGAATATAATCATTATTAGGAAAGGTATAAGGCTTGAACCTTCCGCAAAATCCTTGACCTGTAGTGACTCTGTGAAGGGTATTGCTTTGCTGGTAATTGGCTCCCTCCCATCCATACATCCAATTGGCTGAAGAACCTGTAAAACCGGGATGTTCTTCTGTTTCATCATAAAAAATCCAATCAGGTATTGGATTCTGCCCATATTGATAGGTACCGCTTACAAAATCGGTTTGGTCAGTAAAATCGTTCAAGTACAATTTATTAAAATAACCATTTCCGAGCGAGTCAACAGGACTGCTCATCATGTGGTAGGTTTTAATATCGCTGACCACAATTTGCTGACTACAAATATCTCCTGTAATGGTCCCGTTACCTGTCCAATCAAAGTAGGCGGTTCGCCAAATACTCCCATCATGTTGTGCGATCAAAACAAATTTGGTAAGATTAATATGCATGTTAGTGTTTAAATTGCCGCGTGTGACCTTAACATATTCGTGAACCAAAACTTCGCTTTCAGCAGTAATATCAACATCAAAGCCATCGCAGTCTATTTCCAAAGTACTAAAACCGATAAATCCATCCAAATCATGATCCAAGGAACCCTGAATTAAAACGGTACCCTCCTCTAAATCAAAACAGGTAAAGGGTAAGGTGGTGTTGGCAATAATGTTGCCTCTTACGGTTAGAACCCCTCCATAATCAAAGGCAACGTGGCCATCGTAGGTAAATTCCAAATGGCGACAGTTGGCTGGAGTAGATATTAATGGCCAATCAATCGCAGAAATATCGCCAATTAGGACATCATCACCTCCACTTGGATAGGTTAAAGCCGGAATTCCTCCAACCAACCAATTATCTGGGTTATCCCAATCATTCCCATAATTCCCTTCCCATATATAGGTCTGGGCAAAAATTTTAGAACTTGAGAAAAAAACCAAAATCAAAATAAAAAATACAGGTAATTTAAGTAACTTTAAAAGTTGCTTTCGAGGTTCGAGGTTCGAGGTTCGAGGTTCGAGGTTCGAGGTGCGAGGTGCGAGGTGCGAGGTTCGAGGTGCGAGGTGCGAGGTGCGAGATTCGAGATTCGAGGTGCGAGATTCGAGGTTCGAGGTGCAGACCTCCGTGGCCAATAGCCCAAAAAGATTTTTCATAAAATTTGTTTTAAAAATTAATAAATCAGTGGTAGAGAAATATTTCAGTAATAGGCAACATTTTGTCGTGGCAGGTTAACGATCAATGTTGCAAAATAATGTGTAAAGGTGACTTAATATACTGTAGTTTTTTATGCTTTGGAAATACTTCTCAAAAGCAAAATTACAATAA
>JBILVQ010000357.1:0-2836 GCA_044370375.1 Bacteroidia bacterium | reverse complement strand
GGGCCAATGTTGAATTTTGAAGGCGAAACCAAAGCAAAAGAGGGCAAAGAACACCAATTCATAATAAGGAAAGAAATTTAGGATTTCTCCGGTTTTTCTTTTCCATGCCTTTTTCAAAATGGGTGGTGCTATCAAAGGATAAAGGAACCATGAAAGCAACAGGGGTACCACGATGCTATCAGGCACAAAATCGCCAAGAAAATACGAGAGTATTAACAAAGAGGGTATGGCAATAAAAACAGGGAGGGAAATGATTTTATTTTTGGGCAAGGTGCTAATAGCACTCAATTGCAGTGTTAGACCTGTAATTAATAGGGAGGCACCCACCAATGCCATTCCGTATCCATTTTGTGCAAAGTTGGCAAAGAAGCCAAGAAGCATGATACAAAGCAGAAGGAGGATTAGGTTTTGTTTAATTTTCATCATTAAAATTCATCATTAAAATAAAAATCTCCTGAATTAAGATAGTCTTTCCCAATTTCCGGATACAACAGAAAGTCAAACTCCTTCCATTGCCTATCTTTCTCAGACATGGAAGTACATCTGTTCCAAAGAATGGTATTGATATACCACAAGCGGCTTGTGTTGGATGTAAAAGATGGAATCTCTGAGTATGCTTTAAAGTACTGTTCTTTTTTGGCATAACCTGCAATCAGGTTCTTTATGGCATTGGCCTTCAAATCATCGGAGACAGATTTTAGTAATTCGTGGTTCCATCGTTGAAGGTGGGCTCCGCCAATTAAGGTGTTGGTCATCAATACTTTGTTGGGAATGCTGCTGCCTCCACCAATGAGTTTGTGCAATTTCCGTAAAAAGTAGAATGAATTAATTTCCTTGTGGTTTTCTAATAGAAGGTAAATACTTTTAACAAGAACGTTCTTTTTTTCTGCATCGCTTCTAAAAATGGCCAAATGCTTTTCGAAAGTATTAGTATCTCCTTTGATTGCAAAGTACTTTGCGATTTCTGTACGATAGGTATTCATACACTCTGCCTGATAGACCCATCGCTCCAGGGAGTGGATTTTTTCGAAGACCTTTGGATTTTTAAAGGTTTCAAAGTGTATTTTTGCTTTTTCAAAATCACTGTTTTTAAAGTAGTAATGGCCCATAAGCACATTAAAATAGTTGGTATCTGTAAATGCGAAAACACCAATGGAAGAACAGGAACTTTTGTAATCAACCAAAAAACGAAGCAATTCGGGACCGGTGTTCACGTTTCCATACCACCAGTTTTTTAGATTATTAAGGTAGGCCAAATAGTAATCGAATATTTTTAAATTGATGGAATGTTGTGCAGAAATGCTTTTCCAGTTTTGCACTAGATACTTAAATAGGAGCGTGCTTTCCTGCGTTTCCTGCTTTCTGTTTTGATAGCTCCAGAAGTAATTGGTTTGTTCGGTAAAGAAGGGCATCAGAAGATATTCTAATGCCGTAATGGTGGTGCTGGAAAAGTTCCCTTCTGTGGTAAACTTGTTATTCAAAAAGGTGGAAGAAATTTTTGTGGTTTCTACCATTAAAGAATCAAAATAGGGTTTTTCATCTCCGCTCTTCCGTATTCCGAAAAAGAAGCCCATTTTTTTATAGTATTCTGCCAACCGAAAGTGAACACTGTCGGAATTGTTATTTTGCAAGGCCTGCCATCTGGACAGCTTAGCAATGCTTTGGATAGCCAAATCATTGTATTGACTGCTTCTGTATAGAAACTGGTCCTGGGCGTTTGAAGTGATGCTTCCTGCACTAGGTTTTTCCGGAAACAAAACAATGTCCAAATTTTCGAAAATCATTTTGTTGGAGGTGGTTTTGCATAGTTTGCAACTATATTGGACCACTTCTTTAAAGTCTTGGTATCCTGAGGGGTTTAGCAACAGCCAGTCCAGTATTAAATTGTTGGGTTGGTAGTTTGAGTAAAGAGTGATTCCTTCATTTTTTGAAACAAGGGAATCCAGACAATTTAAAAACTTTATCTTTTCCCCTAGCACTGCAAAAGCTTTGGCCAATAGATAATACCCTCCCTGATCTCTAATTTTTTCGTTGCCCATATATCCGGCAATGATGGGGGAGCCGGGGTAAATTTTTCTGAATTGCGATTGGTCTTTTTCCAAACAATTGGTTCTTTCCACCAATCTTAGAGCAGCTTCTTTTTTGTTTTTTGATAATGAAAGCTGCCAAGAAAGTGCCTCGTTGAAAAGCTTATGGCTTATCAAGTCTATTTTGTCGGGGCGAAGGAAGAATTTTTCTAATTGTTTTTCCAAATGCTCCATGATTAGCGTCTCCAGGTCTTTTATTTTTTTATTGGGATAATTATCCTGTATGACCCTTCCTAAGCGTAATGCTTTTAAGCAAGCCTCAAATTCGTTTTTGTTTGGAAAGTAATCCTTTTGGGAAAATTTTTCATCTTGCAGTAAATGATGTATTGATTTCATTCCAACTTCTGCATAATGAATGGAGGCCTGGTATTTTTTTTGTTTGCTTTCTAATTCATTTTTGACCAACATATCCACCGAAGCAAACTGTAAGAATGCCGATTTGGCAACTTCGAACCGTGAAGTGTCGGAGTTTATCTTTTTAAAAAGTTTCTCCTCGATGCCCGGATAAAGCCTTTCTTGAAGAATAATGAATTTAGCCTTAGTAGATGATTGTACGTTGCTTTTGGTTAATAATTCTTCTCCCTCTGTCAGAATTTTTTTCAAAACCACATCGTTTTGCTTTGAACGATAGTCATTGTAAAAATAGGCAATGCTGATGACCAATGAAACAATACCTACAAAGGCCGCTACTTTATTAGCGCCATATTTCATCAAGGTTTTCGTAAAAAACTGTTTCTTCGAACTCTTAG
>JBILVQ010000356.1:0-2846 GCA_044370375.1 Bacteroidia bacterium | reverse complement strand
TTAAACGTTTCGATATTTTTCCTCCGGCCAATTCTGCAGGGCCTTCAATTACCTGTTCAATTTCCTGGCGCTTTAAGCGGGGAACAAAAAACTGTGAATAGCCAATGGCTTCTGCCAAACCGCGAAAGGAAGCACATTGCCCAATATAATCGCTTCGCATGGTACAAACCACATAGATGGGCAGGTCTTGTGCAGTCGCAAGTTTGTAAGTTTCCAGCAAAAGGTTGATGGTTTTTTGGCTTTCAGTGCTTGGGACACCTTTCTGGTAGTTTTCGGGATTGGTAAAAAATTCTTCGAACTGATCTACCAGGATTAATAGATTGGCGCCTTTTCTTTTGATGGCTTTTTTTTGGGCCTCGTCTGCCTGCAACCACTCACTGCTTTTTTCGTCAATATAATAGGGCGATGATTTATATAAATCGCATAGGGCACTGAAGCCATAGCCCAGTTTTTTTTCTGTGTCGGAAACGTTTTCTATTTTTAACTGACGGCAAACCGAAGCAGCAATGTTCTTGAGCGGGGCTCTTTCGGGTCTGAAATCCGCCACCAGCCAATTGTTGTATTTTGCTTTGAAAAATCCGGCCTTGGCATAGGGAATAACTCCTGCAAAGATGAGGGATGATTTTCCATCTCCGCTGGCACCATTTACCATGAGGAATTTTTTCTCCTCTAACCGCTTAACAATACGTTCTACTTGTTGTTCGCGGCCTTTGAAAAAAATGCTTTCTTCTTCGTTAAAGGGTCGGAGGCCGGGGTATGGACAGAGGTTGGACATTGGTTTTAATTCCCGTAAATGTATAAATTATTGGATTAAAAGTGACTTTGAACAGCATGAATCGCTATAAAATACAGCGCTCAAATTGTTGATAGGCCCAATTACCGTTTAATATTCGTGGGTTTCGGATCGTTTTGAAAATATTTCTTAAATTTGATACATTAAAAGTTTAATGTGTTACTTGTTCATGCTGAATTAACTTTAACAAATGCCGGAGACATCTCTTTATTTGAAGGCGGATTTATTGCTGAGGCCGATATTCGAAAAGTAATTTGTATAGCTTTGGTGGATTCAGGAGCTATTATGATGGCAATTAATGAAAATCTTAAATTACAATTGGGTCTTAAAGTTCGAGATATCAGGCCTGCTCAGTTGGCAGATGGAACAGTAAAGAATCTTGAAATTGTTGGGCCCATTGAGGTCCGATTTAAAAACAGATGGAGTACCACCAATGCCATGGTTTTACCCGGTAATCAGGAGGTATTATTGGGTGCCATTCCGATGGAAGAGATGGATGTATTAATTCATCCCGGGAAACAGGAATTGATTGTTAACCCGGAGCATCCTTTTAAGGCCCAAATGGTTTTGAAGTAAGGGTTATTCGACCGCCTTATCGTATTGAACCTTTATTTCCAAAGGAATCAATTCTCCGGCCATCACCATTGAAATTACTTTGGGTGCCTTGAATCCCTTGTTTTTATTGGTGTCCGGATCTTCATCCCCAATCACCAGAATGGGTGTTTTGGTGGCCGCTCCACCAATTTTTTTCCATACCTGCTGGGCAAAAGGAATGGCCCAATCAGCCGAATCTTTAAAGTAAACCACCGCCAGTTTACTTTTGGCTATTTGTTGACTCGATAGTTCAGCATAATCTGTCCCGCTATCTTGCTCAATGGCCATTTTTTCAATGTTGGTAACATCGCTTAACATGTCGGTTATTTCTTCGGCCGACAAATCATCGATCATGTTACTGATAAAAAATATTTCCGTATTGTGCAGTTCCAGACTTGGCTTTTCGGTTACTTCCAACATGCTTCTCAAGTCATCGGCCAGTTGAATGCTCGATGGGGTATTGGTATAGGTCATGTTGGCCGCAATGTTGTTTTGCAGCTCGGCTATAAAACTGAGTTGTTTGGGGTCGGTACTTTCCGTGTGTGTGTTAGGATGCCAAACAAAAATTCTGAAATTTTTTCCTTGTGCCAGTTGATTTCTTGCGTGTTCATATTGATAGGCAGCAAGACTTTTTCCGTTCTCGGAATGCATCTCTCTACCATATTCATTTCCTATCAGGTGTATAGAACAAATGCTGTTGTTTAAATCATCCAACAATTGTAGTTTCCATTGATTTTCGTCAGGTCCCGGTTCACCCAAAGGAAGCACATTGAACCCGGCATTGAAAAGTGTAAAGAGAAGCTCTTCTCTTAATGCCTCCATATCCGGTGAAGCGTAAGCTAGGTAAACAGTTTTTTGGGCCATGTTTTATTGGTAACTCCAAAGATAGATGAAATTTGAGGAAATTATCAATGCTAGTTTTTAAGGATTTTTTCACGAATCACCAGGGAAGGACTTTCCACTTCAACAAAATAGTAACCGGATGGGATTTTTTTTAGGTTCAATTGCAGGTTGCCCTGTCCTTGTTGAACGATACTCCATTCATTGGAGGATATTATTTGTCCAATGCTGTTGTATATTTTGATGACAGCATTTTCTTGAATGGCAGGACCGGATAGGCTTACCTGATCGGTTACCGGATTGGGAAAGGTTTGTGTTTTTTGCTGTGTCATTGTTGCAGAAAGGCCAGTGGTTATATCTGCTGTAATTTTCAGGTTATCGATGGCAAAGGCGGGATTGGTGCCATAACCGGAGTTTACAAAACCAAAACGAAGCCGAAAGTCGGCTTGGTTCAAAAGAGCAGGCAATTGTGCTGAGGTGATCGTGGTTGTTGTCCAGGTACTTTGGGCGTTATATTGTGCCTGTGGAACCGTAATGTTAATCCAACTGTTGCCGCCATCAATGCTATAATCCAGCGTGCCGTAACTGGCCAACACCGGACCGCTTTGTCCTACGCATA
>JBILVQ010000106.1:0-10309 GCA_044370375.1 Bacteroidia bacterium | reverse complement strand
ACTAGACAAATATATCTTCCAGTCGCCACCATTATAAAAAGCAAGTACACGGGCGTGTTCAAGATATTTATCCACCAAACTGATTGCTTCGATATTTTCACTCAGGCCTTTAATGCCCGGCACCAGAGAGCAAATTCCGCGAATAATCAATCGGATTTTTACACCTTCAGAGGATGCTGCATAAAGCTTTTCAATCAATTCTTCGTCCACCAAACTATTTAACTTGAGAATGATTTCGGCTTTTTTTCCGGCCTTGGCATTTTTTACTTCATCGCTGATCATTTTAATGATGCGGTTGCGCATAAAAAACGGACAAACCAACAGGTGCTTGTAGGTGCCTATTTTAAAATTGTTTTTATAGAAATGGAAAACCTTCTCAAGCTCAGCGGTAATGCGGCTATCGCAAGTTAAAAAACTAAAATCGCTATAAACTTTGGCAGTATCCTCATTAAAGTTACCTGTACCGATATGCGCATAGTTTACCATTTGCCGGCCTTCTTTGCGTGTAACCAAAATCAGTTTACTATGAACCTTTAAGCCGGGCACGCCATAAATAACCCTTGCACCTTCATCGTGAAGCAAGGTGGCCAGGTTCATGTTGGCCTGCTCATCAAAGCGGGCCTGCAACTCTACAATGGCCGTTACTTGTTTACCATTCCGAAGAGCATTTACCAAGGCGTTGATAATTTTACTTTGTCGCGCTGCACGATAAAGGGTAATGCGGATGGAAACTACCCTTGGGTCGATAGCAGCTTCGCGCAAAAAATCGATGATATAATCATACGACTGGTAGGGGTAGCACAAAAGAATTTCCTGTTTGGTGAGTTCAGAGAAAATACTGTTTGAGCCAGCCAATTTAGGATGCGGGAGCGGTGCAATGGGTGGATACAAAAAGGACTCGTTACCAAAAGAAGGGAACTTCATGAAGTCGCGGAAATTGTGATAACGCCCACCGGGAATAAGCGCTTGATGTTTACCCAATTTCATTTTGCGAATAATAAAGCTGAGCAAATCGGCTGGAATTTTCTGGTCGTAAACAAGACGAACAGGGTTACCCACCTTTCTTAATTTAAGTCCGCGAACAATTTTTTCGGTAAGGGTTTTGCTCAAATCGCTATCAATCCCTAACTCTGCATCACGCGTTAATTTGATGGTAAAGGCTTCGAATTTATCAAATTCAAAAACAGAAAAAATTTCTTCTAGGCAATAACGAATGACATCGTCAAGCAGGATAACATAGGTTTCGCGGCCTATTTTGGGCAAGGTAAAAAACCTTGGAACCTCTGTTGGCACCTCAATGAGCGCATAATTAAAATTAGCCTTGTTTCTTTTTTGCGAGAGATTAACGGCCAGATAAATGGCGTTATCGCGCAAGTAAGGAAAATTAGGAACCGATTGAATCATGATGGGAACCAGCAGTGGTCGAACTGATTCGCGGAAATATTTTCTGACGAACTGACCCTGTTCCTTTGAAATCTGTTTTTCGTTAAGCAGATGGATGTGGTTTTTCTCCAGTTCTTCTAAAATGTCCTTGTAAACTTTTTCGAAAGTAGATTGCTGGCGGAGGACAATGCTTTGAATCTGATCAAGAATTTTCACCGGACTAACACCAATATGGTATTTGGCTTGCCTTCCAAAGCCTAGCATGCGGTTATAGGTTCCTACCCTTACCCGGAAAAACTCATCAAGGTTATTAGAACAAATACCCAAAAATTTTAATCGTTCGATGAGGGGAACATTTGCATCGGCTGCTTCTTGCAGCACTCTGTGGTTAAACGACAACCAGCTGATGTCGCGGTTAACCATCAGCACTTCCTTCTTAGCCATTCTGAAAAATTACTTTTTTGCTGCGGTGTTTTTTGCTGCGGTTTTTCTCCCTTTGAGGGAATTCACTACCCCAGTAGATTTTTTAGCGGGGGCTGATTTCTTGGCTGCCGGTGCGGCTTTTTTAGCTGCAGGCTTGGATGTTTTTTTTGGTAGAGCCGTGATTGCCTTAGCGCCCTTTTCGATGGTTTTGGCATTTGCCTTTGAAGTTTTTAAGGCGGCACCTGATGCTTTGGCGATGGTTTGCACGCCAAGCTTTTGTGTGGTTTGTGGCGCTGCGCTGCTCAACTCCATCAACTTATTCCTAACCTTAACAAAACGTTTGGCAAGAGAACGTGCAGCTTCATCAATATGTTTTTCCATTTTATCAAAGGCGGCAGGATTCTTTTCTTTGAGCAGGGTTTTAAGGTTGCCTGCAATTTCCTGCTCCAATTTCTTTCTCAATTCTTTTTCCATAGTGAAAATTATTTTACGGTTAAATATAAGCAAACAAAAGGGTTTGCAGGGCTTGTGAAATCAAATTTCACATAAAGATAATATAAAAAAAAATCCCTTCCGTTGGGAAGGGATTTCAAATTCCGTTGAACAGGAATTAGTTTGTTGGAGCAGGAGCTGCAGGAGCTGCAGGCTTAGCTGCTTTTTTGCCGCCTTTCTTAGCTGCTTTCTTAGCTGCTTTTTTAGGAGCTGCTTTTTTAGCTGCTTTCTTAGCTGCTTTTTTAGGAGCTGCTTTCTTAGCTGCTTTCTTAGCTGCTTTTTTAGGAGCTGCTTTTTTTGCTGCTTTCTTAGCTGCTTTTTTAGGAGCCGCTTTCTTAGCTGCTTTCTTAGCTGCTTTTTTAGGAGCTGCTTTCTTAGCTGCTTTCTTAGCTGCTTTTTTTGGAGCTGCTTTCTTAGCTGCTTTTTTTGCTGCCTTCTTAGGGGCTGCTTTTTTCGCAGCTTTTTTTGGAGCTGCTTTCTTTGATGGTTTTGTTGCCATGGTTTTTTGTTTTAATTAATCCATTAATTAATTACTACAAAGAAAAAACAATTCATCAAGTTGTAAAAAAAACATTGAGAAAAATTATTAACATATCATTGTTAAATGGTTAGTATCTTCGGGAGAGACATTTCGAAAAGAAAAAAAACGAAGCCAATAATTTCAATTGATGCTTGAGAACAATTCTTTAACGTCTTCCGAAACACTTGTAAAATCAATACTTTCAGAAGCTATCGAATAATTTTCATTTCTTCAAGAAGATATCCTGCACCGGCAACCTTGTCGATCACGAAAAGTAAATAATGCATATCGCAGGAGATGTTTCTGCACAAATCTTTTGAATAAACGATGTCGCTCATGGTTCCCTCCCAACACCGATCGAAGTTGATTCCAATCAAATGTCCTTCTGCATTAAGCACCGGAGAGCCACTGTTTCCGCCTGTTGTATGATTACTTGCCACAAAAGCTACCCGCATACTTCCATCTTTGTAGGCATAAGGACCAAAATCGCGCTTGAGGATTAATTCTTTCAATTTAGGTTGAACAACGAACTCATCAAGGTTAGGATTTTCCTTTTCCAGAATTCCATCCACGGTTGAATACCATTGATACCTGGCACCGTCAAAAGGCCGATAACCCTGTACATTCCCGTAGGCAACCCTTAAGGTTCCGTTGGCATCGGGATAAAACTTTCTTTCCGGGAATAATTCCATTAAACCTTTCATGTAAGCCGACTGAAGGAAATTGACTTCCGACTCCAATTTGGTAAATGCAGGCTTGATTTGTTGCTCAAAATAATTCGAAACAGGCCTGAATGCCTTGATAGCAGGGTCTTTTAAGATATCCTTATCACCATCCAAATAAGCCCTCAACAAATTTACCAAGGTGGTTTGGTTCAGGATTTTGGTCTTGCCATAAAGTACATCCAGGTATTGGTCGGTATTCATTTTGAACTTCCGGTTGTAGTCGGGCAAAAGTGTTTTTCTCAATTCATCATCCAGAACATTGTTGTACAAGGGCAGTAATTTGGCGGCAACCAGGCGGTCGGTAGGCCGGTGATAGTTTTTGAAAAATGCAGTAAGCCCTTTGGCATAGTTTTCCAACTCTTTCGATTTTTCTTCCTTGCTAAGTTTTGGATGATCGAGTTTCGCCAACAGATTTTGTATGCCATTGGCCAACTGAAATAACTCTATTCCCAAGAATGCCTCCAGGTAATAATCGCGCTGGCGGCTAAGCGGAGTAATGGATTGATAGGCATTGGCGAACTTATCGGTTAAACCAATCCACTCCTTTCTTCCATTTTTTTGAGCCCGTTCTTCAAATTCTATTTCAAGTTTTTTCTTTGTGGCAATGATGCCGGTTTTCTCTATGCCCTTCATTTCTCCTTGCCATTTTTTCCATGCATTGCTGATGCTTGCATATTTGGCCGAGTATTGAATCCTTACCGTATCATTGGAACGCATGGCCTTGTCTAATACGTATAACCTTTGTGTGCGGATGGCCACTTTCACCGAGTCGTTTACTTTTGCCGTTAAGGTAACCGCATCGGCCGGCAGGTATTCAGTGGTTCTTCCCGGAAAGCCATATACCAGTGTAAAGTCGCCTTCCTGAATATCCTTTAAAGAAATAGGAAAATAATGTAATGGTTTATAAGGAACATTATCCGGTGAATAGTCTGCCGGCTCATTGTTCTTGTCAGCATAAATTCTGAAAACAGAAAAATCACCGGTATGACGGGGCCACATCCAGTTATCGGTATCGCTTCCGAATTTACCGATAGAAGAAGAAGGTGCCCCTACCAATCGAACATCTTTAAAAACCTGCGTTATAAAAAGGTAAAATACATTGTCCTGATAAAAGGGTTTTACCACCACCTTCAATCCCTTTTCAACTTTGTAATCGCTTTCAAATTTCCGCATGGCCCTTACAATGGCAGCATCGCGGCTGATGACCGTGTCTTTTACCATGGCAAGAATTTTGTCGGTTACATCCACAATCTCTTTGATGAAGGTAACCGTTAAATCAGGATTGGGTAATTCTTCTTTTTTATTCATGGCCCAAAAGCCATATTGTAAATAATCTTTTTCAATGGAGCTATGCGATTGGATTTGCCGGTAACCGCAGTGATGATTCGTGATAAGTAATCCCTGATCGGAAATTAACTCTCCCGTGCAACCACCGCCAAAAAGTACCACCGCATCTTTTAATGAATTACGGTTTATACTATATATATCTTCTGCGGTGAGTTTCATTCCCATGGATTGCATTTCTTGTTCATTCAGATTCTTCAACAAATGAGGCAGCCACATGCCTTCACCCGCCCATAAGCGGAAAGGAGCGGTAAGAAGAAGAACAGCAAAAACAAAAATGCCTTGCGGAAAAGAAATTAAAGGGAAGCGATGTTTCATGTTGTATAATTTTGGAACTTTGGGCAAGTTTAATAATTGTATGGGATTTCTACTCAAACTGGTGCTGACTGCTTTGGCTGTTATTGTCACCTCATCGGTTTTACCGGGGGTTTTCATTGAAAATGCTTGGACTGCCGTAATTGTTGCAGCTGTTTTATCATTTCTGAATGCCATCATTAAGCCTTTGATGATTATCCTCACCATCCCCATCACCATCTTTACCCTGGGATTTTTTCTTCTGGTCATCAATGCCTTTATGATTTTGCTGACGGATAGAATTGTGGATGGTTTTGAGGTGGAGAGTTTTTTTACGGCTTTTTTGTTCAGTATTGTTTTGTCGATTGTGAATTGGGTTTTTGAGGGCTTATCTTCCTCCTCAAAAAAAGAAGAGGAATAATTACAAATTACGAGAGAGCAGTTTTTTGGGTGATTTTAAAAAACTTTTTGCCTTCATAAAAAGCTGGTACAACATTTCAGTATCCACCCGCGAATATTCCTTTAGGTGCTGCGTTATTTCATCAGCGGCAAATAAATCAATGGGCTGAAACAATGACTGGTAAGCCGAAGCAGCATCGTAACCATTGTTTATAACCAACTGGTTCAAGGCTTCCTCCATGTTTAAATCGGCTGCCATGGCTTTGATGGAAAAAGAACCTTTCATGCCGGGAAAAAACAAATTCATATTGCTAATCCAATCCATCAAATCAACTGTTTTTACTTTTCCTTTTTCAATAATCGGATGGGCACCCAACTGCGCAATCATTTTCATTTCGGTGGTTTTGTCGAACATCACCAGCGTTTTTATTCCTTTTAATTGTTGTTGCAGCGGTTGGGCCAAAACCTTTTCGGGTGTTTGTCCGGGCGGCACAAAAACCTGAAAATGTTCGGGCGTTGCTTTAGCCGATGCAATCTTTACCATCGAATACATAAATGGAAAATGTTGAAAAGGTTTACTGCCCTTAAATACAGGAATTGCAGGCATAAACAATTCAAAATCCAAAAAAGCAACCGGGTATTTCAGTTCCTTGAAAAATGCCTCAAAAAAATCTTTCTTGAAATGCACATTGCCGGATTGAAATATTTCGGCCATCAATTTTTGGTGATCACTTAAGCCGTCCAATGCACCCGGGGCATCGAGGCCCAACTTTCCTTCTTTGAATTTTTCAAGAATGGTTTGTTTGGAAATGCCGGTTAAATCGAACAAAGAAAGCGGGGGTATTTTTCCCCAGCAATGGCCTATGAAATCGCAGCGATAAGGCTGAAAACATTGGCTCCCTATTTCCTGCTCTATCCTTTGATCGTTGGTGGCAATGGGTAACAATTCGCGCACCTTGCCGGCAATCTGTGGTTGTAATTCGATGGCTTTCCCGGTTAAATCGTTTAATTTAAACAGTCCGTTCAAATTAATTTCCTCTTCTTTTTCATAATCCGGATTCATGGTTACGAGCATGAAGGACTGCAAGCGAATACCGGCACCTCTGAGCACATAATACTGCAAGGCCACATCCCTTATATAGGTATCTGTAATTTTAAAAGAGCTTTTAACCTCATAGGCAATCCATCGGTCCTCTTCCTTTTTCAGGATATCAACATAGATTAATACATGTTGAAAGACGAAAGCTGCTTCATAGAGAATGGTTTCTCCGGCCTCAATCCACCGGGCGGTTTGGTCAACTGCTGCTTTCCATTGGTTATGGTGCGCAGGCGAAGCATCTTTGCCACCGGGAAAAAGTTTACGTGCAAAATTTCCGACCTGATGCCCTTGTCCGAATCTCAGTTTGAGTGCTGCATCAGGCTGGTCACGCAGTTGATAGCGGTGTTTATGCAGATACAGTGCTTTGGGGCACTGGCAACCTTTGATAAAGGTTGATTTAGAAAGAAGGTGACTTTGACTCATAAAAAAAGCCGCGGAGGATACAGCGGCTTTTTCGTTTGAAAAAATTCTTAAAACTTATTGTGGGTTACAAGATTTCCGCCCTGAAAAACTTGCTCATCGGTTTTACGCCCTTTGATATCATAGAAAACCCACAAACCATCTTTGGTACCATTTACATAATTTCCTTCAAAATTCTTGATGCCATGCTGGTACCAGCCAATCCAATGACCTTCCTGCACCATGTTGTTGGCAATTTTTCCTTCACTTTGTTTTTTGCCATTGCTGAAGTAATAAACTGCATCACCGGTAGTAAAATTGAGCACATGGCTAACCAGCCCGTTTTCAAAATACCCGGTCCAGATGCCGGTCATCATTCCATTTGTATACTGTTCTGTTCTTTGCACATCACCATTCGGATACCAATACGTCCAAACACCATCTTTCGCAGTAACGCTCAATTTTTGGGCTTGAACATCCTTGGGAAGTGATTCAAAATTATTGGACAAAACATCGGCATCGGCACCTAATAAAACACCTTCGCTCAGTTTTTGTTGTGTTCCCGGGTAATAGGTTGTTTTGGTTTGGGCAGAAGCATTTTGCATCATCAAGCCGATACCAAAGATGAAAAGAAGAATTTTTTTCATTGTTTTGAGCAATTGTTTCCCAAAAATAAAAAAAAGAATTATCAACGCAAAATTTATTTTCAATTGTTAAAGGTTGCCTACTCCCCGCTTTATGCTCACCCGCTTCCAGACGGACATCGCTTTCCGATGAAGAAATATGAATTATTGCCTGAGCAACTGTTGTATGAAGGCACAATCAAGGAAGAACAATTGTTTACCCCAACGATTGTCGCTCACGAAAACCTGCTACAGGCGCATGATTTAGCCTACCTCAACAAATTAGAAAATTTGCAACTGAGCCTGCATGAAATCAGAAGAATTGGCTTTCCGCTGAGCAAAGAATTGGTTCTGCGCGAAAAAACAATTATGCAGGGAAGCATTGCCTGTTGCGAATTTGCCCTTAAAAACAAAATATCGCTCAACATTGCCGGCGGCACGCACCATGCCTTTAGAGATTGTGGCGAGGGATTTTGTTTGCTCAACGATTTGGCCATTGCTGCTTATTATTTGCTTCAGCACCACCCTGTAAAAAGAATACTCATCATCGATTTAGATGTACATCAGGGAAACGGCACTGCTGCTATCTTTCAGCATGAAGAAAGGGTGTTTACCTTTAGCATGCATGGCGAAAAGAATTTTCCGGGCAGAAAAGAAAAATCAAATCTTGATGTTGCCTTGAAAGATGGCACAGACGATAAAACCTATTTATCGCTCCTTGATTTTCACCTCCAACAAATACTGGATAGTTTTCAACCCGATTTTCTGCTTTATCAAAGTGGTGTTGATATTCTGGAAAGTGATCAATTGGGGAGAATCAATGTAAGTTTGGAAGGTTGCAAGCAAAGAGATCGGATGGTTTTTGAAGCCGCCTTGCACCATAAAATACCGCTGGCCGGAGCCATGGGCGGGGGTTACAGCAAGGATTTAAAAACCATTTTAGAAGCCCATGCCAACACATTTCGCCTGGCCATGGAAGTATTTTTTTGAAAATTAGTCGGTGTAAAATGGGCAATTGCTTAAGTTTGCACCACAAAGGCTCGATGAACCACCTTTTGAACGCTTAATCTTAACAAACCATGCCCTCATTTGACGTAGTATCAAAAGTAGATACACAAACCCTGGATAATGTAATTAATGTGGTAAAAAAAGAAATTGTAAACCGTTATGATTTCAGGGATTCCAAAACCAATGTAGAGTTGGATAAAAAGGATATGATTGTTAAAATTCTTACCGAAACCGACCTGCGCTTGGAGGCTATTGAGGATGTGTTAAGGTCAAGAATGATTAAGCAAAACCTCTCTCCCCTGGCTTTGGATTTTGGAAAATCACATTATGCATCAGGCAATATGATTCGCAAGGATATTAAGATCAAGCAGGGAATCGACAAAGAATCGGGTAAAAAAATCGTGAAGCACATCAAAGACATGAAGCTTAAGGTAGAGGCCCAAATCATGGACGATCAGGTGAGGGTTAGCGGCAAAAAAATTGATGAACTGCAAATGGTGATGAATGTTTTGCGCCAGATTGAATTGGAATTACCTATTCAATTTCTGAATTTCAAATAAGGTAGGAAACCATGGCAAAAAGGGTATAAAAGGTTTACCCTGCAATGTTTTAAGGGATGAAAATGAACATTAAATAAAAATCCCTTCAAGCCTGTTTTTTCTTCTTTCCATCTGGGATTATAGGACAAAAAAAAATGCCCTTGCGGGCATTCTTAAAATCGTGATTTTTATTTTTTCTTCTTAAGGGTACCGGAAAAAGAATATTCCTTCTTCACTTTGCCACGCTTGTTCCAGGTAGCGGTTCCTTCAATATCTTCACCCGTGATGGTGCCTTTCCAATTCATGATATCATCATCGGTTTCTCCTCTCATTTCAGCCTCAAAAGTAATAATTGGCTCCTCTGCATTGCTGGAGTCAATGGTTGCCGTAAAACTTCCTGCACCAAAATTATACTTTTCGTTCAAAGCCTTCGACTTAAGTTTATCCCCTTTAAAGGATAATTCATCTGCAATGGGCTTGGTAGGTTTTTTCGAAGCTTCCTCCGTAAGGGTAACGGTATAATTCTGGTTATCGATTACTTTGGCTTTCTTTTCTTTCTTTTGCGCCTGGGCAAAAAAAGCAGAGCAAGTAAGAACCATTAAAAAAAATGCCATGGTTTTGGCAACCGTAGAGCTCATGAAGGTTAAGTTTTTCATCGTATCATTGTAATTAACAGAACAAACTTAGAAACAATCTCCATATTCAGCAAATATTTTTTTTTATGGCGCAAAACCTAGAGATTTTGGCAATAATTTTGGCCCTTTTGTACGTTTTCGGTGCTGCCCGTGGTCAAATTTACTGTTGGCCTGCAGGCTTGCTATCTTCTTTGATTTATGCTTTCCTATGTTTTCAGGCCAACCTTTTTCCGGAAACCATTTTGCAATTTTTCTATGTCGGCTTCTCCGTTTACGGCTGGATTCGCTGGAAAAAGCCTGCTGCTGCTGCTGCAAGCAAGGATGTCTTTCAGGTAAAATACATCAGCAAAAAAATTCTTAGCCTGGTGCTAATCACCGGCCTATTTTTTTCAGCCCTTGTTGGCTGGTATTTCGATCACTTCACCC
>JBILVQ010000105.1:0-10318 GCA_044370375.1 Bacteroidia bacterium | reverse complement strand
GTTGATTCTTGAAATGAAATACTATCAGTTTCATTCACCAAATCTCCGATGTTTACATTTTTACCAATAGTTTGATTGAATAAATTGCCATTGAGGTAAAGGACTTTAAAGAATTCCTGATTTTGAGCCCATAAAATTGGTGAGTTGATTATCCAGATAATCGAAATTATGAGTCTTTTCAATTTTACTTTTTTAATTCAAAAATGAACTCTCCGCCCTCATCTCCTACATTTTTTAAAGGGCTACCAATGGGTTTTTGATTGGTTTCATTCCCAACCTTAATTTTTACATTTTGGATGAGTGTCGAAACTTCAAGCTTTTCTTGTGAGTTGGTTTTTAAAAACTCAATAAGGTTTCGTGCAAACGGGCTATTGCCACCCGCTGAACCATCTGAAACATATTCGAGGCTTCCGGAGGTAAAACCCCATCTTGATTTAAATTGTCCTACATTATCGGCATACCCTCTTTTTGCATCACTAAAAAGTGCACCTGAAAAGCATGCATCTGCAATCAATAAAGTATGCTTACTGTCAATTGCTTTTAGGTAACTCAAAAGATTTGAATTGCTAATATAATCAGATTCGGAGTTTTTGGCAGCATTAAAAGGGATCCAGTACCCTTCATTAAAGGTGGGGTCATACAATCCATGACCCGAATAGTAAATAATTAAATTATCATATGGACCAATTTTTTGCGCTAAGGTTTTAAACGCATCGTATATGTTTTTTCGATTAGCCATCGTATCCTCGATCGAGATAATATTTTCTGGTTCAAAACCATATTTTGAAATTAAGATATCTTTAAAATCTTTGGCATCCTGAACGGCATTGTTTAACGGTGGCCATTGCGAATATTTATTAATACTGATGGTTAGGAGATAGTTTTTCTTTTTGTTATTTACTAACACCAAGTCATCATCAGTTAAATCCTTTCTGAAAATACTGAATTTTTTAGTGCTTGTTAAATTATTAGGATCAGTGGCTTCCAAAAGGAATTTATTTTCACCAATTACAAGTTTGATTTCGTTGGTTTTAAACACCCCATTGGCTCCAATTACAATCTTATTACCATTCAAATAAGCCTTATAAATACCAGTTTCATCCTGCAAAACACCTTTAATGGTAATTGTTTCAGCAAAAACTACTGAGCTTGTATTTTCAAGATTTTCGTTAAGTTTCGGACTGGTTATTAAAATGGAAGGTGGGTTTTTGTCTGTGGCAAGTAAAATATCGCTTTGAACCGTATCCTCGTTTAAATAGGTTGGATGAATAAAATCCCAGAATTTAATATTTGATCTATTTAAATTCGAAGTAAGGAGCGTTGTTTGTTTTTTTGAATGGAAAAATGGATGAACTGTTACATCTGTAATGCTTCCCCCTCCTAATTTTATCTTTTTGTTGGCGAGTACTTTTCTTCCTAACACTTCAATGGCAAAAATTCTTCTGCTGCTAGTAACCGCGAAAATAAATTTTTCTGAAGGGTCGCTACAAATTCCTGTAATCTGTTTGGTTTTGAGTGCGATTAAATGTCCTTTCAAATCAGGATTTAAATGATTAACAACTACAATCTGGCCACGATCAGTTCCGCCAAAAACCAATTTGCCTTTTTTTAAGGCAGTAATGGTTCTAATCCAGCCCTTTGCTTTTTCTGAAACATAAATAACCGAATCTGAATTTAGCTTTCTTCCATAAATTACCCTGCCTGAACCTCCTGAGAAAACATATTTCCCATCACCGGAAAAAACAGCATCCATAGTAGTTTCTTTTCCATTTTTGAAAGCATATAAAAATTGCGATGCATTTAAGTCATATACCTGGACCTCTTTGTTGCTGCAAGTTATTGCAATAAAATTTCCATCTGAGCTTATATCTATGGAAAAAATTATTGATGCATCAACAAAAATTTCTTTCTCAACCATGCCTGATGTGGTATTTACAAATTCTATGGCATTTTTTTTTGCAAACCGTTTTTTAAGGCCAACCGCAAGAATGTATTTATCATCTTTGGTAAAAACCATTTGATTTATTTCAAGCAAATTGCTTGTAATGTTTTTTATTAAATCATGGTTGTTTTTGTAAATTGAGATTTTATTTCCTTTGCCAACAGCATACTTGGATAAATCGTTACTAACGGTTATGGATTTTAACCCTCTTATAGAAACGCTTCTTTGCGTTTTAAATTTCAAATAACCTTGAGAAATTATTTGTCCTTCCGAAATATATGCTATTAGGAATAGGAAAAAGAGCAAATAAAATTGTTTTCTCATTTTAATCAATTTTAAATTTTTTTCTTGCCAATTTTAAACAAAAGTCCGGCAGAAAATTCAAGTGGAAAATATGATATTCTGTCGTACTTTGATGAAACAAGATTTTTCCTGTCATCAAGACTAATTTCAAAATTGTTATAAACTCTGTAGTCGTTTTTCGAAGTTTGAGAAATATCATAATTCGTTGCTTGGAATCTAAAGGAAAGTTGTCTACCCAATTTCCAATCCACTGCAACAGCTAACATAGGGCTCAATTGGCCCTTTGAAACAAATAGACTGTTTAATTTGTTATAGGTAATCGCGCTAACTTCCTCTTCCGAGAAGTCCCCCAAAGGACCTTTTGCCGCAGGATCAAGTTTGTCAACTAACCCAATATTTCCAATTCCTCCGTAGTTTATGCCGACAATTAAATTAAAATTAAGAAAGAAGAAGGGTAAAAATTTATATTGAGCAAAGGCACCATGGTACTGTTGAAAAATGTAAGATGATTTTGTTGAAACAGGAATGATTTCAGTGTTAAAAGGATTAGTTATTTGGTATTTAATTGAAGTGGGAATTACCGAAAAGAAAGATTGAATTCCAAAACCTAAATTTCTATCTTGAGCGTAAAGAAATTGCAGACTGCCTCCATTATTGTTAAACCCTGTTTGACCAAAGTTGGATGAGTATTGAATGCCTAGTTCAAACCTGTACTTGTCTTGTGCCTTTAAACATCCATTATTTGCTAATAGTGCAAAAACAACAACTGTAATTATTTTGGCGCATCTAAGAGTTTTCATTCAATTAATTGGTAATAATCGAAAATGGGGCTGAGCGAAGGAGTTTTGCCACCACAATAGAAAAGTTGGTTGTTGTAAGAAAATGCTGAACCTCCATATACTCTCTCCCAATCATTGTTGCTAACAATCATGTTCCAGACATCTTTTTTAGGGTTGTAAGCAAACAAATCAGATTCTAAGGTGCCAAAGCCTGCAACACCAATCCCTAAATAATTTGTGGCTCCGCCATATAAATACTTAAAAGGCAAATCATTCTTTTTTGTCCAAGGTTGAGATATATTTTCGGGATTAAACTCCCAACATTGTTTTTGATCCTCACCTCCAAAGATATAGGCTCGTCCATCTACAACAAATACCCCGCTGCCTTCTCCTCCTGATCCAGGGTAGTCCGGCAACTTTATAAATCCTTCGCCTAGCTTGTAACTGTAAATGTCGTTTAGTTTGTTTCCGTTCGATTTTCCCAATGCAATGTATGCCTTATCGTTAATTACAAAGCTTATTGACGAAAATCTTGGTGGAATTCCGGTGCCAAATCTGGCAAGCAATGGCTGTGGAGGGGTTGCATTGGGATTATACCTGAAGATACTATCAGTTCCCATTTCGTTCGGATATATATAGCCGGTTGTATAAAATACCGTACCGTTCAAAACAAAGGTGCAAAACTTTTCCTCAGGCAACCAATTGGGTAATTGTGAATAGGACGATTGAAGATTCCAACTAGTTCCGTTGAATTGAAATAGGTTTCTATTGTTTTCATTGCCCCCCAAGAAATAAACATACCCGTTCGCTTCAAAGGTGCCGCAATGTGTCATGTGTGAGGGCATTGCTTGAGTTCTTTTATAGAAAAATGTTTTTACATCAATTGAGTAAATTTCGGAAGTGCTTTTTCCGTTTTCAGTTATCACATAAGAGTAGCACAAATAATTTTTTCCTGAACACAGGGGTACTAGTTCTGAAAGAGTAATGGTATTACCGCTATTTTCAGGGAAGTAACGGTAATGTTTATTAATTATACTATCAGGTATTCCATCAGAAACGAAATTGCTTTTGCAAACAAAACCATATTCCAATATTTTTTCATTATCACGAAGTTTAATAAAAACCTCAATTTTATGTAAAAATGATTTATAATTACTAACATTTATATTTATGGTCTCTGCCGGAGAGTTGCTTAATATACTTTCTTTTTTGCAAGAGCTAAGGATAACAAAACTAAAAAAGAAAAACAGAAGAAATTTATTTTTTACCTTCAATTCAAACACCAACTTTAACTTTTTCATTTTTTTTATCTGAAAACTTCGAATTTTTTTATTGTCATTTCATTGCCATAAAAAATCAGCAAAGTATATAAACCTCGGGCATAATTTGAAACATCTATGGTGAGTTCATTATTTGCATTGAAAAAGTAACCTGGCTTAATTTCCTTTCCCTGGGTATCATAAATTATAAGATTGCTTATGTAAATTGGGCTTTTTAAATAAACAAAATCAAAGGATGGATTTGGGAAAACCATTATTTCAGCATCATTTTTTAATTCGTTTAACCCTGTAGGATTAACGTTAATGTTTATATTCTGTGATGCTGAACAAGATGTGGTTGTGTCAGTATAAGAATAGTTAATTGTAAAGGAACCAACGCCAACGAGCAATGGGTCAAAAATATATCCGTTCGCCTGATTCCCTTGAACTCCCGGTCCAGAAAAAACTCCACCTGGTGGGTTTCCAATTAATGACGGGGTCCAATTTAATCCAAGATTGGTTGGTACTTGGGCGAGACTAATTACTGGAGTAGGTTTAACCGTTACCATAGTTGTGTCAGTTGTTGCCGAGCAGTTGTTTGAATTGGTTACAACCACCCAAAAATTATAAATCCCGGGGTTAGTCCCTACCACAATACTAGCTGCTGAACCAGCATTTGCCCCATCACGAAACCACTTTATAGTTGAAAAACTTCCGGCAACTGATAATGTTAAACTGTTACCAAAACAAGCTTCCAACGGACCCGGAGGGGAAATCGCAGGAGCTGTTGGAGAAGGAAAAAGGCTAACATTGATGGGTGTACTTTGTAAGCTACAACCTAAAGTATCTATTATTGAAACAGAATAGATTCCTACCGAATCAATAAAAAGCGAATCATTGTTTGTCCCAATGGGTAAGCCATTAAAATACCATTGGTAACTTAAGTAATTTGGAGAAACTTTAAGATGAGTACGTCCTCCCGAACAAAAGGATAAATTTGGCGCACCTGTAATTGCAGGTAATGTATTGTTAAGAAAAGAGATGTTAGTTGAAGGACTAATTCCCGAGCAGCCGGTAGTGGTATCGATTATTGAAACCTGGTAATTCCCTGAAGCCAAAGCATAAAAATTTTCATTTGAAGCTCCATTGATAGGGATTCCGTTGAAAAGCCAAGAAAATAGATAATTGCCGGATAAAGAGGATTGTAAGGAACTGGAATCATTTAGGCATGGTGTACTGTCATTGACTAAAATCAAAGGAGAAGGAGATGAATTGGTAGATTGAAAAATTTCAATTGGCGGACTCAAAGTGATGCAACCAAAGCTACTGGAAACTTCTAATAAATAAGAACCTGCTATAGATACATTTAGCAAGTTTTGAGTTCCTCCAAATATGGGGGCCCCATTTTGGTACCATTGATAATTTTGAATTCCACTACCTGAACCACTTAGCGTAACAGATGAACCAATACAAATAGTTGGGCTGCCAATGGTGTCTATGTTTAACGTTGGTGATGCATTGGTTGTAACAATAGAATAACTCGAATTAACTGAGCAACCGGAGCCAATACTAATGGTTACTATGTAGGAACCACTTGAGTTGACAACTAAATTTGAATTTGTTGCTCCGGGAATGTTATTGGTTCCATTAGCCCATTGATAAGAATAACCTGGACCAGTTGCTGCTTGAAGCGAAACCGAATCTCCTGCACAAATGTCTAAAGGGCCGGAACTTGTTACTACGGCAGAGGGTGGGGACGAAATCGTGACGTCAACATAATTACTAATGGTGCTGCACCCGGATGGATTTGTAACTATTGCAGAATAGGTTCCACTTGTGCTAACAGTATAAGAAGCATTGGTTGCATTGCTGATAATGACTCCATCTTTTTGCCACTGGTAAGTAAATCCTGTGCCTCCAAGTGCTGTAAGTAATTGAGTTTGTCCTGCGCATATATTTACAGGTCCAGCAGGAGTTACTTGCGTTGATGGTGGATTGGTGCAAACATTAAATGGGCGTGAAAAATAAAGACTCCAAACCCTTGAGCTATCTTGAACCCTAACACTAATAACATGATTGCCCAAAGATAGATTGCCAACATTTAGGACTGATGAAAAATTTACTGAGTCACCAATTTGGTTAATGGGTAAATCAATACCATTTCCAACACCTGGATCGACATCAAAAAAATATTCAGCATTTACTATTTTTTTTGAAGAAGGAGCAACCAGATTTGGTAAAACATAAAATCTTCTGCCCATATACATACTCCATTTACCTTGATTACTTTTTACTCGAAAAAATAAATTATGAAACCCCACCGCTAGTCCACCTATGGGTATTGCAATATTTTGAGAAATTGAATCGCTGGTGGGTGAAATATTAATAGGTGTTCCATTGCCAAATCCAGGGTCTGAATCAAAGAAGTATTCTGCCTTTGAAATGGGTCCGGTTAATAATGTTGAGGGATTTGGTAGAACAAAAAACCTTCTTCCCATATACATGGCCCATTTCCCTTGGGTGTTTTTAACACGAAAAAACAAGTTGTGAAAACCCTGACTAAGCGATCCTATAGGAATTGAAAAGTTTTGATTGATGGAGTCTGGATTACCTGCTAAGTTAATGGAAATACCGTTACCAAATCCAGGGTCAGTATCAAAAAAATATTCTGCTTTTGATAGACCTTGACCCAACGAAAAATGGCACGATAAACAAAAAGTAAAAAAAATCAGAATGGAAATTCTCATGATTTAAAATTTCATTCCTTATTAATTCCTTTTCCTTGCCTTGACTTGAATATCCAGTGTTCCATTTTGCGGAACTGCTCCATTCAATATGTTTAATTCCTGCATTTGGGGAATGTTGGGCACTCCAAACCAATTGGGCAATGGATTGCTTCCACCACTAGGTCCAATGTTGGTACCATCCGTTCCCGCATTAATACATGGTGATGATGATTGTAAGCCCCAATTGTCATCTAAATCATTCCATGCAACATTTAATGGAATTGAGCCGATAAAAAGAGGGTCTTGTTGGTTGAGGTTTCCTCCACCGGTATTGGTGCCGTAAGGCAGGGTAAGTTGATTCGGGCTACCGAAATTAACATTGTTGCTAAAAACACAATTATCATTACTCGTATAAGAGGTGTAATAAAAAATATTGTTGCTAAAATTGGCTCCATTGCAATAATTAATACTATTTTTAATTGTATTGTTAATTACTAGAGAATTCTGCCCCAAATATTGAATATAAGTAGAATAGGAATTGCTAACCGTTAAAAAGAAATCAATGGTCCAAGCACAACAAAATGGATCATAACCCTGAATATTGTCGACACTTGAATTTTTTACCGACATTTTAATATTTGAATTGCCCTGATTCGAGAAATATATAGAAGCAACAACGCATCTATCAATTAAAATGTTATTCCCCTTTCTAACCTGGATATCAGCACCACAATACATGCCAATAATTTTCGTGCCCGTAGGTGAATGGGTTGAAAGTGTTGAATCAATCAGAATACCGTTGGGAATATATGCAACTGCACCATTTCCTGATGTTCCGGTAATGTAACCACCCGGTCCAATTAAGGTAATTCTTTTGGTAATTGTTAATGCCCCTGAATATGGATTCGGGGAGCCGTGGACGTAAACAGTATCACCGAATGCACTAGCATTAATGGCAGTTTGAATGTCGGTAAATGTACCTGCATTGATGGGAGCGTTATTAACTGTTCTAACCGTTGAGTTGGCATTGAACGAAATAAATGAGATAAGAAAAAGTAAAGCAATTTTTTTCATGCTTGGTGATGAATTTTTGGTTAACAGGTTTTTGTCGAAATCGATTAACGAATTTTTGTGGTTCTTGATTTGGGTTCAATTTTTGCAAATTTATGCATTTAGAAATATAAAAGCCAATTGAGTTTAAATCCCAAAGTAGATAAAACCACAGTTATTTTTAAGTTAGTAAAATATAACTAGTTGATGCTTAGTATTTTAAATGTAGACTGCCATTTCTTTGGCAATTTTCATCGCCTCCACCCTTGCCATTTCAGCAAAATCTTCTCCAGCCGATGCATACAAAATACTTCTTGAGGCATTTACCAATAAACCAATGTCTTCATTCATTGCTGCCTCACATACGGCTTTCAAATCTCCGCCTTGAGCGCCAACTCCGGGCACCAAAAAAAAGTGATGTGGTAACAGGGTTCTTATTTCTTTTAAATAATCCGCTTGCGTAGCACCGGTTACAAACATTAGGTTTTCCTCTGTGCCCCATTCACGCGCTTTTTCGGCAATTATTTTGTACAATGACCTATTTAGTACATTGTCCGAAAATTGAAAATCAGCCGCTCCTAAATTACTGGTTAAGAGCAATAAGATCACCCATTTATTGGGCAGGAAAAAGGGTTTCACCGAATCACTGCCCATATAAGGAGCAACGGTAATACTATCAAAGCCCAATTTTTCTAGAAAGGCTTTTGCGTAACGTTCACTCGTGTTGCCAATATCTCCCCTTTTTGCGTCTGCAATGCTAAAGTGATCGGGGTATTGAACTTTAAGATATCCAATGAGCATTTCTAATTGCTGCCAACCTAATAAGCCTTCTGCTTCAAAAAAGGCCATGTTGGGTTTGAAGGCCACACAATAAGGCGCGGTTGCATCCACAATCTGCTTGCAAAAATCATACATCGGAAATTCATTCTTTTTTAAATGAGCCGGAATTTTATACGGATCGGGGTCAAGCCCCACGCATAAAAAAGTTTTCTTTTTCCTGATCTGATCAATTAATGCTGCTCTGTTCATGAATCTTTAAGCCATAGAGGCTTCTTTCATTTTTTCGGTGTTTTCGGCCAATTGAAGGGCGTCAATAAATTCCTGAATGTCGCCATTCATGGTGGATGGAAGATTGTAAGTGGTTAGGTTGATCCGGTGATCGGTAATCCTACTTTGCGGATAATTATAGGTCCTGATTTTAGCCGATCGGTCACCTGTAGAAACCATGGTCTTTCTTCTACCTGCCACTGAATCGTGCTGTTTTTGCAACTCAATTTCATACAATTTGGTCCTTAACATCACCATGGCCCTTTCTTTATTTCCTAATTGAGAACGTTCTATTTGGCAAACAACCACAATACCACTTGGTTTGTGGGTTAATTGAACTTTTGTTTCTACTTTGTTTACATTTTGTCCTCCGGCACCTCCCGACCTTGAAGTTTGGAATTCTAAATCGGCTGGGTTGATAACCACATCCACTTCATCTGCTTCAGGCAAAACAACAACGGTTGCAGCTGAAGTATGAACTCTACCTTGGGTTTCGGTTAGTGGCACCCTTTGCACCCTGTGCACCCCTGATTCATATTTTAATACTCCGTATGCCCCTTCTGCCAATACATTAAAAACAATTTCTTTGTATCCTCCGGTTGTGCCTTCATTGAAGTCAACAACCTCTATTTTCCAACCCCTTCCTTCACAATAGCGGGTGTACATTCTAAATAAATCACCGGCAAAAATACTTGCCTCATCTCCACCTGTTCCTGCGCGAATTTCCATGATGGCATGCCTTACATCTTCGGGGTCGGATGGAACCATTAAAAAACGAATATCATTTTCCAATTGTTCAATTCTTTCCTCCAATGGAGCAATTTCACCTCTCGCCATTTCCTTTAACTCTTCGTCTTTTTCATTAACAAGAATTTCTTTGGCTTCTTTTAAATGGTTAATGCACTGGGCATATTCGTCACCTTTTTCCACAATGGCTTTCATTTCTTTGTAGGAACGGTTTAGCGCCATGAATTTCTTTTGATCGGCTAATACACCCGGATCACTGAGTTGTTCTTCAATCTCTTTGTATCGATGCCTGATGGCCTCAATTTTTTCTAGCATTTTTTTTCCTGGTAATCGCTATTTATTAATGAGCACTGTATTCAAAAACACCATGGGGTGTATGCAGGCTAACTTTCTTTTCTTTTGCCTTTAGGCAATGGCCGATAACTTTTGCATCTATGTTATACTGCCTGGCAATGGAAATTATTT
>JBILVQ010000355.1:0-2861 GCA_044370375.1 Bacteroidia bacterium | reverse complement strand
CACATTAATTTCTCCGGTAGCTCCATTGATCACCAAGCCCGCAGTTGAACTATAGGTACCTCCTGCGGTAAAGCCTACGTTCGGTGTTGGCGTAATGTTCGCGTTGTTGGCACATACAGGTGTTGGATAGGTAAAGCCGGTTACAGGGGTAACAGCAGGCAATAATTGTACGTTTAAGGTGACAGGTGCAGATGCGCAACCATTATTTGTTTCAATAACTTGAACCGTGTAGGTGCCGGCAGGTGTAGCTCCCCAGTCAATGAGGATATGGTTGTTAAAACCACCCGGACTTTGATTGGATGTTATGGAACCAACGAAACCACCTGTAATAACTGACCAGGCATAGGTTGAACCCACTGTACCATCGGGGCCATCAGGTGCTTGCCAATCGACACGATAAGGCCGGATTTCACCTACACAAATAATTTGTGGATTGTTGGTAAGTGTTTGCGAAAATCCTTCTCTGGCAGAAAAGATAAGCAGTAAGGTTAAAATAAGTTTGAAAATTTTTTTCATTTCCATAGCATAGGGGTTAATCATGAAACAATGGGGAAAGGGCCGGAGCCGGGGTTATGGTTACATTGGCTGTTGTAGAAAAGGAAGGACAGCCACCTGCAGCGGGTATGGTGTAGGTAACAATATAATTGCCAGCTAAACTGGTAGCTGGGGTGATGGAACCGTTGGCTGTGTTCAAGGTTAAACCTGCGGTGGAAGAATAGGTTCCACCTGCGGTTCCAGTTCTTGTTACCACTTGTGGTCCTACCAAATTGCTGCACAAAGGTGCAGGATATGAAATAGTAGCAGATGGGGGTGCGGTAACAGTAACCGTAATGGTTGCCCTTGGCCCTTCACATAAACCGTTATTTTGAGAAACGAAAAACTGAAAAGTTCCGGCCACGGTTGTATTTGGTGTTGGCGGAACCGGGCTTCCAACGCCACCGGTTGCAGTGGTGTACCAGAGCAAATTGGAACCAACGGCAGTAAGCGGAACCGCGGGAGCATTTCGACAATAAGAAACGCTTGGAGTAACAGCCGGAGCAGAAGTACAACAAATTGTAGTACTAAAAGTTTCGGCACCAGTACCATCATCGGCACAGGCATCATCTGTCCATGCCCCTATTTCCCCATCAGCAAAAGTCCTGATAGTAACCGAACAATTGGGGGTTCCATTAGAACACTGCGTAGGCCCTCCTGCGGTTAGTCTGAAGCATACCTGCCAATCAAACGTATTCGGTAAGCAGGCATTGAAATTTCCATCACCCAAACTAAAATCAGGGTCAAGAGGATCTGGTGAGCAAAAACCTGTAAGTGGATCGAAGGAATTAAGAAAAAACCAACCGCCCGGCAAATTGGTATTGGGCAGTAATTGGCCGTTAAACAAAATATTGTAGGTTGCAGAGCCCGACGGAAACCAACTCCATGCGCCAGAAGGGGAACCCGCACAAACATCATTGACCAAAGGAATAAGTTGTAAAGTACCTGCTGTTGCTATGCTAGTACTGACATTAACAGGCATGCCCAAACCATTAAAGGAAGATGGGTCCCAACCATTTCCAAAAGTGGGAACAATACCTTGCAAATAATTACAGTTTACTTGTTGGAAATTTGTTACGTTGTAACAAAAAGTAACCTGCTCTCCTTGTTGAAAGGGGCCGGAAAATGGAGAACCCATAGAAGTTGCAGTTACCGAAAGGGAATTATTGGTATTGCAAGCGCTAATATCATTGTTTACCAGAATACACATATTGAAATAACCAGTTGCTGCACCGTTATTGGATACAGCTATCAGGTAGGTTGTAAAAGGATTTAATTGTACAGTGGCTGAAACCGAACCCGAGTTACCTTGTGTACAATTAATGGTATTGTAAACAAAGCAATTGGATGTAGTAAATACGGAAAAGTAGGGATTGATCATGGTTGCACTGGTTAAACCAATGTTCATGGAAGTTGCAGTTGCACCAGTGGTTAGCTGAAACCAAACGGTAGGATTAGGAAAATCCTGACAATTGGTTCCGGGGAAATTAGGACCGGGATTTGAGCCATTGGTACAATCAATTATACATTGCGGTGTACCCGGAGTAAAGGGAATAACTGTTGGCGCGTTGCAGTCATCATTGTCTACACAAGTGGCAGGTATTGGTCCGCAGGAGGCACAGCGCCAAACGAGGGTGGAAAGCGAAACATTGTTTACACAATTAAACTGGGTAACCTTTATGCGCACCACACCGGTGAAAGTAGCTGTCCATTGAATCTTTGGATCATCACCACAAAAGTCGTCTGAATAGCAAACCGGGAAAGTAAAATTAGAATTATTGTAAAGGGTTAACTGGCCATTGTAATTGCAAACCCCTCCATCAGAGGCACACATAGACCATTCGTAGGTTGATCCCGCAGTAACGTTATAAAGCGAAAAATTACCTCCTACAATATCATTTGCAACCACCGTAAAAGTTGAAGAAACAGTAGAAAAAATTCCACCGGGATAATTAAAGCCACCTGGCACGCAACCACCCAGATTACACTGGCCTTGCGCTATTGAATTAATCGGGACACCAATCCATGAAAGCAATATGAATGTGAATAATAACTTTTTCATACTCCTAATCAACAATCATATAAAGTTGAGGATTGGCTAAAAAATATTCCTGGCGTTCTTTGCTAAAGGATTGGAATACGGCAGCGGGAATTTTACATTTTAGGGTATCATGAATGGCTAGGGTATCATCGGTAGCCGGAAAAATTCCCATCGGGTAAATAGATTCATAATTACCCAAAGGCTTTGTTGAAAATTGAGCAGGAGCTTGCTTTTTTGACAATTGCTGTAAAGAGCTGTCTGGTATTTCGTATCGTGTAGAAAACAA